>NZ_JAMYKT010000077.1:0-531 GCF_040317515.1 Mesorhizobium sp. M1428 | reverse complement strand
CACCTCCTGCATGTTCGACACTGTCTTTTCGAAGATGCGGTCATGCGGCGCGATGACGATGACGGGCATGTTCTCGTCGATCAGCGCGATCGGGCCGTGCTTCAACTCGCCGGCGGCATAGCCTTCGGCGTGAATATAGGAAATTTCCTTAAGCTTCAGCGCGCCTTCCATGGCCAGCGGAAAATTGGTGTCACGGCCGAGATAAAGCACGTTTTTGTAGTGCGAGAGGTCGCGCGCGATCTTTTCGATCTGCCCATCGAGCTTTAGCACCTGGTTCGCATAACGCGGCGCTTCCGACAGCTCGCGTATCAGCGTTTTCTCCTGCTCATGCGAAATCGTTCCGCGCGCCACGCCGGCCCGCACCGCCAGTGAGGCCAGCACGGAAAGCTGGCAGGTGAACGCCTTGGTCGAGGCGACGCCGATCTCCGGGCCGGCCAATGTCGGCAGGATGACGTCGGATTCGCGCGCCATGGTCGATTCGCGCACATTGACGACCGCGCCGATCTTCATGCCAGCCTTGCGGCAGTAGCG
>NZ_JAMYKT010000076.1:0-586 GCF_040317515.1 Mesorhizobium sp. M1428 | reverse complement strand
CCATCTCGGGGTCATTCTGCCCATGTTGGGCAGGAGGTCGAGGTCCATTACCGTTGGCACCCGTATTTCGGACATCGGCTTCGCTGCGAGAACAGCGAAGAGCGCGCCAACGGCCGGATCATTCATCTCGTCGTCGCGCCCGGGCATGTCATTACCGCTCCGGCCTGGATGATCGATCCCGTGGCTTGCGCGGCGATGGACCTGGGCTCCCCGCGCGTATCGCTTGCCGCGCTGCTTGAGCTTCACAAGCTCTTGATCGAACGCCGTTTCCGGCGAGGCTGTCCGGATGGTTTCACCATCGCGGAGGCGCAACATGAGAACCCTGCCACCACCGACACGATCTCTCGTGGTCGTTCGCCAACTCAGCTTGCCGCTCGACTCGCAGAAGCTGAACGGGCTGAGTTCAGCGCAACGGACCATAGTGATCGCCCGGCTCGCCAACGTATTGATGGCCGCCGCCGGTGTGGCAACGGAGGAGGAGAGCTGCGATGACGAGCGGTAATCTGATTCCGACTGCCGTCCTCAAGCGCAAGGCTGTCGTCTATGTGCGTCAGTCCACTCAGGCGCAGGTCCAGCTCAACCTTGA
>NZ_JAMYKT010000075.1:0-666 GCF_040317515.1 Mesorhizobium sp. M1428 | reverse complement strand
GTTGTCGGAAACAACCTGGTCGTGCTTGCGGGTAAGACGATTGGCTCAGCCTTTCGAACGGCACGACGCCACGCAGTTCTTCAGAATGTCGCAGCAGAAATTGGCGAGCAATGCGAAATTGGAATCGTTAGAAACAATGAAGTAGTCTATGTCGACAGCGTTCGGGTTAAAGCTCCCCATGGACTACAGTTTGATCCTGGGCATAGCGCGCCCATTTATTGTACGTCTACCGGGAAGATTTACATGAGTACGCTTCCCATAAAGCCGCGTGAAAAGCTGGTTCGGTCCCTCCACATGGAGCAGCATACGGACAGGACGATAACCGATCCTGATGCGCTTCTCGTTGTTCTAGAGGAAACTCGCCGGGAAGGATGGGCTCGGACGAACGAAGAGTTCGTTAAAGGTGTGGTTGGATGCGCGGTTCCAATCCTAGCTCCTGGCGGCACTTTGATCGCTTGTCTTGGTGTGTCCGTTCCAGTCGCCCGCGTCAGCTTTGACGAGCTTCAGCGTTTCCGTGAACCCTTGGTAACGGCAGCAAAGTTGCTATCTGAGACGATACTGCAGACCAGCAACGACTTTGCCGAAGGAGACATTGGCTAAAGCGCACCATCCGGTGAGGGCTCCGCATCGGGTTCCTGACCTTGCAGGCGCATCGTAGGCTCGCTC
>NZ_JAMYKT010000074.1:0-1044 GCF_040317515.1 Mesorhizobium sp. M1428 | reverse complement strand
TGTTTAGTCCCGGCATTTGCTGGAGCGGATTGAGAGTGAAGCGCTCGGGCTGGGAAGCCCATGCCTTGCAGATGAACTCGTAGGGCGTGAGGCCCTTGAGGGTCTTCAGCCTGCGGCCGAAATTGTAGGCCGCGACGAAGTCGGCAAGATGCCGACGCAGTTGGTCGTGATCGTCGTAATGGAAGCGCTTGACGGTTGCGTCCTTGATGGTCCGGTTCATTCTCTCGACTTGACCGTTGGTCCAGGGGTGCTTTGGCTTTGTGGTTCGATGTTCGATATCGTTCTTGGCACAGGCGTATTCGAAGGCATGAGCCCGGAATATCTCGCCATTTGCGATTGCCTCCTTGATCAGCGGAACGGCCGAACCGCCAGCGCCTGGCGTGGTGAACTGGATGCCGTTGTCGGTGAGAACGGTATGGATCCTGTAGGGGACGGCCGCGATCAGGCGTAGCAGAAACTCTTTGGAAATGGCTGTCGGAGCCTTCTCGTGCAGTTCGACGAAGGCGAACTTCGAGGTTCGGTCGATGGCGACGAACATGTGAAGCTTGCCCTGTTCGGTTCGAACCTCCGCGATATCAATGTGGAAGAAGCCGATCGGATAGGCCTTGAACTTCTTCTTCGCCGGCTTGTCGCCCTCGACATCCGGCAATCGGCCGATGCCGTGGCGCTGCAGACAGCGGTGCAATGAAGAGCGCGTCAGATGCGGGATCGTCGGCTGCAACGCGTAGAGGCAATCGTCGAGCGGCAGCAGCGTGTAGCGGCGGAAGGCCACAATAACGGCCTCTTCTTCGGCAGACAGAACCGTCGATCTCGGCTCCCTGGGGCCGGTGGGCAGATCGGCGGTCGAACTTCGCTTCTTCCACTTCGCGACCGTCTTGGGGTTGATGCCATAGCGCTTCGAAAGCGACCTCAGGCTCGCTTCACTATGTTGTATCGCTCGACGGATCGCCTCTGTCGTTGTGGCGCTCCCATGCAGAACCTGGCCCATAGTGCATCCTTTGATTCGGACGACAATGATGAACCATCAAAGCCTGGGATCAAACA
>NZ_JAMYKT010000073.1:0-1050 GCF_040317515.1 Mesorhizobium sp. M1428 | reverse complement strand
CTAGAGCACGTCCTGTTTAATCCGGTTCATATCCTGCGGCTTTGAAGTAGTTGGCACATTCGGCTGGGGTGAAGAGGTCGACGACCGCGCCGACCGCGTCCCAGAGAGCCTTGATGGTTCTCTCGGCCTTTGCTCGCAGCAGCGCCTTAAGTTTGGCGAAGGCGTTCTCAATCGGATTGAAGTCGGGACTGTAGGGCGGCAGGTAGAGCAGGCTCGCGCCTGCGGCCTCAATCGCGTCGCGCACGCCGGCGGCCTTGTGGGCGGGAAGGTTGTCCATGACGACTACGTCGCCCTCCGACAATGTAGGGACCAGCACCTGCTCGACATAGGCCAGGAACACGTTGCCGTTCATGGCGCCATCGTAGACGAAGGGCGCAGTCATGCCCGTCAGCCGCAGCGCTCCGGTGAAGGTCGTGGTCTTCCAGTGGCCATGCGGCACGCCGGCCCGGCAGCGCTCGCCGCGCGGCGCTCTTCCACGCAGGCGGGCCATCTTTGTGGAGAGGCCGGTCTCATCGATGAACACGAGCTTCGCCGGATCGAGATCGAGCTGGCCATCGAACCAGTCCCGGCGCCGCTTCAGGACATCGGGGCGATCCTGCTCCAGTGCGTGCGCGGACTTTTTTTGAATGTCCAGCCATGGCCGCGAAGCCAGGCGCTCAAGGCGCTGCGGCTGATCCGCATCGACTGCTCGGCGACGAGCCGCTCCACCATCTCGTTCAGCGTGATGTCCTTGCGCTCCTCGATCAGCCCGACGATGAAGGCTTCATGCGCATCGAGGCCGGAGGCGCGGCGGCGGCCCTGCGGGCGTGGCGCCAGTTCGCCGATCTTCGCCCGCGCAATCCAGCGGATCGCGCTGGACACTCCCACGCCGAACCGCGCCGCCGCTTGCCGCGCCGACATGCCCTCGTCCGAAGCCTTCAAGACCCGCGACCGAAGATCCCCGCTCAATGCTCTTCCCATCGTCCACCTCCATCGAGGTGGATGTTGAATCAGCACAAAACGCAGCCGTCACATCACAATCGATTCATCGATCACAGGACGTGCTCTAGG
>NZ_JAMYKT010000072.1:0-1057 GCF_040317515.1 Mesorhizobium sp. M1428 | reverse complement strand
GCGACCGGTGATACCGGCGCCACGGGTTCGACTGGCGCGACCGGTGATACCGGCGCAACGGGAGCCACAGGCGCAACCGGCGATACCGGAGCAACGGGAGCGACCGGAGCGACTGGCGACACTGGAGCAACGGGAGCCACAGGTGCGACCGGCGATACCGGCGCCACAGGTTCGACTGGCGCGACCGGCGACACTGGAGCAACGGGAGCCACAGGCACGACCGGCGATACCGGAGCAACGGGAGCGACCGGAGCGACTGGCGACACTGGAGCAACGGGAGCCACAGGTGCGACCGGTGATACCGGCGCCACGGGTTCGACTGGCGCGACCGGTGATACCGGCGCAACGGGAGCCACAGGCGCAACCGGCGATACCGGAGCAACGGGAGCGACCGGAGCGACTGGCGACACTGGAGCAACGGGAGCCACAGGTGCGACCGGCGATACCGGCGCCACAGGTTCGACTGGCGCGACCGGCGACACTGGAGCAACGGGAGCCACAGGCGCGACCGGTGATACGGGAGCCACAGGTTCGACTGGAGCAACCGGCGACACGGGTGCAACCGGTTCGACTGGTGCGACTGGCGACACCGGAGCCACTGGAGCCACTGGCGCGACCGGCGACACGGGAGCAACGGGAGCCACAGGTGCGACCGGTGATACCGGCGCCACGGGTTCGACTGGCGCGACCGGTGATACCGGCGCCACGGGTTCGACTGGCGCGACCGGTGATACCGGCGCAACGGGAGCCACAGGCGCAACCGGCGATACCGGAGCAACGGGAGCGACCGGAGCGACTGGCGACACTGGAGCAACGGGAGCCACAGGTGCGACCGGCGATACCGGCGCCACAGGTTCGACTGGCGCGACCGGCGACACTGGAGCAACGGGAGCCACAGGCACGACCGGCGATACCGGAGCAACGGGAGCGACCGGAGCGACTGGCGACACTGGAGCAACGGGAGCCACAGGTGCGACCGGTGATACCGGCGCCACGGGTTCGACTGGCGCGACCGGTGATACCGGCGCAACGGGAGCCACAGGCGCAACCGGCGATA
>NZ_JAMYKT010000071.1:0-1087 GCF_040317515.1 Mesorhizobium sp. M1428 | reverse complement strand
TCTTTTTATCGAGCCGGTGAAACATTTCTCATGGATCGCAGTTCTTGGATCCAGAGGAGTTGAATAAGGGCAACCTATTGCACGCGAGGAGCACGGACGGCACAACTATAAATACGCTCTGTATAGAATACTTCGCAACCGGAAGCTCTCGCTCGTCTTGGTTGCCGCCGAAGCTTGTTTGAAAGACGGCGGTCGCCGCCGAAAAGATTTTCTAAATGAAAATAGCCCAGATCGCGCCGCTAACCGAATCCGTGCCGCCCCGAACCTACGGTGGAACCGAGCGAATTGTTTCGTATCTGACCGAAGAACTTGTCCGACAGGGCCACGAGGTGACGCTGTTCGCCAGCGCCGATTCTCGTACCTCAGCTGAGCTGGTGCCGTGTTGCGACGTCGCGCTGCGCCTGAACCCCAGGGTCCAGGACGGTGGTCCGCACCACGTCATGATGCTTGAACGGGTGCGCCGGCGAGCCGATGAATTCGACGTTTTACATTTCCACGTCGATGTTCTGCACTTCCCCATAATTCGGGATTTTGCCAGTCGAACGGTTACCACGCTTCACGGCAGGCTCGACCTGCCCGATCTGGCGCAGCTTTATGCAATGTTCGACGACGTTCCCCTGGTCTCGATTTCCTTCGACCAGCGCCGGCCCATGCCGCCCGTCAATTGGGTTGGAACCGTGCATCATGGCCTGCCCCGCGATCTTCTGCCATTCCACCCGAACACCTCTGGCTATCTTGCGTTTCTCGGTCGCATCTCGCCGGAAAAGGGGCCGGAAGCGGCCATAGAAATAGCAGCGCGGGCCGGGTTTCCTCTGAAAATCGCCGCCAAGATCGACAAGGTGGACCAGTCGTTCTGGAAGGAAAGGGTCGAGCCGCAAGTGCTGCGGCATTCGAACGTGGAGTTCATTGGCGAGATCGATGAGCGGCAAAAGGCGGATTTTCTGGGCAATGCGATAGCGCTTTTGTTTCCAATCGACTGGCCGGAACCCTTCGGGCTCGTAACGATCGAAGCAATGGCCTGCGGTACGCCGGTGGTTGCGTTCCGGCGTGGCGCCGTCCCGGAGATCATCGATGACGGTGTGTCCGG
>NZ_JAMYKT010000070.1:0-1221 GCF_040317515.1 Mesorhizobium sp. M1428 | reverse complement strand
TCGGGATCGAAAGCATCGCTGAGCCGCTGATCGGTGTTGCCGTCGCGAGCCTGGACGAGCTGCTTGATGGTGACGGCGGCGACGCTGGCAGCGGCGACGAAGTTGATCATGGCGTGCGGATCGCCGATGTCGGCTGCCTCGATATCGAAGCCTGCTGTCTTGAGGATGCGGAAGAACTCTTCGATGACCCAACGCGAGCGGTAGAGGTCGACGACACGGCGTGCCTGGGCCACGGTGGCGACACCGTGGGTGGTCAGCAAGCGCCAATGCACCGGCTCGTTGCCGTCTTTCGGCTTCGACACCTCGCGAACATCGACCAGTGTCAAACCGATGGTCTCGGGCAACACCGGATCGGCCCCGTTGAGTGGGCGCCGCACCGTCACCGGCGCGTAACGCACTGCCAGCTTGGCATCCCGTGCGCGTCGCCCGGGCGCGGCGGGGATGGTCACTTCAAAGCGGCTTTGCTCCGGCTGGGCGTCGATGAAGGCGAACAGCAAGCCGGGCTCTTCTTGCGCGGCCTCGATGCGCCGGTTCTGACAGGCCCGCACGATCAGGTCGACATTGTGCGGACGTTCGGCGAAGAGTTCGTAAAAGTCGCTCTCGCGATCCGACACCATAGTGATGCTGGCCGCCTCTTCCAGAACCGCGCCGGCCTGCCTGGTCGCGTCGATCCAGCGCCGCGATTCCTTGTTGGCTGTCGCCCGCTGGCGCCGCGGCGCCAGTTCCTCCGCGCTGCGGTTCCATATCTGCATCGAGACCAGGCCCAGCATGGCTCCCGTGCCGGCCTCGACCGCCAGAACCGGGTGCAGCAGCAAGCCTGCCGCATTGCCCTTGCCGACCGGGCCATAATCGGCCCGCGCCCGCCGCGAACCCAGCACCAGTTCCGACGTGTCCTGCACCGCGACGATATCGCGGCCGGCCGCGCGACGACCGGTCAGTCGTCCAGCATGCAGCGACATCTCCGTCGCCGTTACCGAGGGATTGCGCAAAAACCGCGTAAACTGCATTTCGGCCGCCCGCTTGCCGCCGAGCCGCCGGATACACGATCCAGGCCGCGCCACCAGCGCCCGATGCAAGCAGGCCCCCCTTTTTCCAGGCGCAGGTCACCAAATTGCCCCAGCCCGTACTCGATCCCGGTCATTCAACCCTCCTTCGGCTTTTCCGGCCGAAATAGAATCGAGCTTCGCCGCAAAGCGCAACCCAGATGTGTGAATGCGATAG
>NZ_JAMYKT010000069.1:0-1333 GCF_040317515.1 Mesorhizobium sp. M1428 | reverse complement strand
GGCCGCGGATCGGCCACCACCGGGTCCAGCTCAATCATGCTCAGCTCATGGCTCTGGTTGACGGAATGGACTGGAAACGGGTTCGAACGGAGACCGTCAGGCGGCCGCAATCGGTTGGGTAAAACCCTGCGGCATGATGAATCAGGGGCCTGAAAACGCGGGAAAATTGCCCGCGAATATGCTCTGATTTTGGCCATGTCGGCACCCGATCTCGCGCTCCCGGACGACGTTGACGCGCTCAAGGCGATGGTTGTTGCCATGGCCGAAAAAGCCGCCGGTCTGGAAGAGCGTAATGCCGATCTCGAAGCCCACAATACGCATCTCGAGTTGGTCAACAAGAGCGCCGAGGAGCGGATCGCACGACTGACGGCGGTGGTGAAGATGCTGGAGCGGTCGCGCTTCGGCAGCCGCTCCGAAAAAAGGGTTGCGGGCCGGTGCGCTGAGCGAGGAGCAGTACGCTCTGGTCTTCGACGAGATCGAAACCGGCGTGGCGGCCATCCAAGCGCAGATGGAGAAGTCTGCGGGCGGCTCGAAAGCGAAGCGCGCCCCGCGCCCTCGCAAAGGCTTTGCGGCCCATCTCGAACGGGTCGAGGTGGTCATCGAGCCCGAGACGCCTGCTGGCTGCGAAGCGCTGGAAAAGATCCTGATCGGCGAGGACGTCTCCGAACGGCTCGATGTCACCCCGGCGAAGTTCCGGGTGATCGTTACGCGTCGCCCCAAATATGCCTACAAGGGTTGGGACGGCGTCATCCAGGCAGCCGCGCCCGCCCGCATCATCGAAAGCGGCATTCCGACCGAAGCGCTGCTGGCGCAGATCGCGGTGTCGAAATACGCCGATGGCCTGCCGCTCTACCGCCAGGAAGCGATCTATGCCCGCGATCAGGTCGAGATCGACCGGTCACAGATGGCGCAGTGGATGGGCAAACTCGGCTTCGAGCTCGAGCCGCTCGCCGATTACGCACTGGCTCGCATCAAGCAGGGGGAGCGGGTCTTCGCCGATGAGACCACGCTGCCAACGCTGGCGCCGGGATCTGGCAAGGCCAAGACGGCCTACCTCTGGACCTATGTCCGCGATGATCGGCCCTTTGGCGGCAGTGGACCGCCCATCGTCGCCTACCGCTTCGAGGACAGCCGCGCCGGCGAATGTGTCGCCCGTCATCTGGACGGCTATCGCGGCATCCTGCAAGTCGACGGATACGCCGCCTATAACCGGCTGGCCCGATCCGATCGGGGCAATGACGGCGTGATGCTGGCGGCGTGCTGGTCGCACGTGCGGCGCAAGTTCTACGAACTGCATGCCGCAGGCTCCTCCGTTATCGCCTCGCAGACGGTG
>NZ_JAMYKT010000068.1:0-1417 GCF_040317515.1 Mesorhizobium sp. M1428 | reverse complement strand
AAAGCAGATGAGGTGGATGGCTCCCGCTCCCGGCATCTGAGTGCCACAGTGGGTTTGCTGTCAGGCAACCCGAGCAAAGGAGCCATCCGCCATGCAGATTACCACCGTGGGCCTTGATCTGGCCAAGCGCATTTTTCAGGTTCATGCCGTCGACGCGTCTGGGGGCGTTGTCGTGCGCAAGGCCCTGCGCCGATCGCAAGTTCTGCCGTTCTTCACCAAGTTGCCACCCTGCCTGATCGGCATGGAGGCCTGCGGGACGGCACATCACTGGGCTCGAGAACTGACGGAGCTCGGCCATGAAGTCCGCCTGATGCCACCGTCCTACGTGAAGCCCTATGTGAAGCGCGGCAAGAATGATGCGGTGGACGCGGAAGCGATTTGCGAAGCGGCAACACGCCCGACCATGCGCTTCGTGGCGATGAAGTCGGCCGAGCAACAGGCGGCCCTGTCGCTTCACCGCACACGCAATCTTCTGGTCAAGCAGCGCACGCAACTCGTGAACATGATCCGCGGCCTGTTGGCTGAGTTCGGCATCGACATTCCCCAAGGTTTGGAGCGGGCGCTTAAGCTGGCGCGCCAGATAGCCGCGAAGAAATCCACATTGGACGTACCGGCAATGGCACTGCAGATTCTGTGTATCCTGTGCGAGCAGGTGCTCAACACCCATGCCCGGCTCCAGACCATTGACCGGTCGATCCTTGCCCAACAAAGAACGAATGAAGTGGCACGGCGTCTATCGACCATACCTGGCATTGGCCCGATCGGTGCCACAGCGTTGGCGGCCTCGGTTGCTGATCCGGGTCAGTTCCGCTCGGGTCGAGAGTTTGCCGCCTGGCTCGGGCTGACACCTTCGCAAAACTCGAGCGGCGGAAAGGACCGTCTCGGGCACATCACCAAGATGGGCGACCGGTACCTGAGAAAGCTCCTTGTGATCGGCGCGACCTCCCTGATCCGACGGGCAAGGCATAAGCCCGAGGCTGCGGATCCGCGCCTCCTCGCGTTGCTCGCCAGGAAGCCAGCGCGCGTGGCGAGCGTAGCGATGGCAAACAAGATGGCCCGCGTGGTGTGGGCTATCATGGCGCGCGGCGAAACCTATCAGGCGCGTCATGCTCCGAACCTTGCAGCGTAAGTTGCGCAGAAGACACTGAAGCAGAAATCAGATCGAGCCGATCGATCGGCTCCATGAGGTTGTGAGAGCGACGCGATGTGATGGCGAGACCGGTCAGGCCGGGAACAGGGACAACCCATGCGATGTCGGAGGCATCATAGCCTGATAAGCAGATTGGGACCCAGTTCGCCGACCCCATCAGGGCCAGCAGTCTCGAATGGCTGCATCAACAGGCCGGACAGAAGACTGCACCCGACCAACGCGCCATAATGTCGAATTACCTCTTGCATCGCGGGAGCCATCCACAGA
>NZ_JAMYKT010000067.1:0-1442 GCF_040317515.1 Mesorhizobium sp. M1428 | reverse complement strand
CCGCCGTCAGAGCCTGCGAAGAGCGCGTTCTTGCGGTTGAGCGCGATCGGACGGATCGAGCGTTCGACGGTGTTGCTGTCGATCTCGATGCGGCCGTCGTCAAGGAAGCGCGAGAGGCCTTCCCAGCGTGAGAGCGTGTAGCGGATTGCTTCTGCGAGCTTGGTCTTCTGACTGATCAGGCCGAGCTTCTCACGCAGCCAGGGTTCGAGATCGGCGACGATGGCGCGGCTTTTGTCCTGACGCATCGCGCGGCGCTCGTTGGCCGATCGGCCACGGATGTCATCCTCGATCTTGTAGAGTTCGGCGATCCGTCTCAGCGCCTCGCTGGCGATCGGCGCGGGACCGGCTGCTGCCAGTTCATAAAAGCGCCGACGGACATGCGCCCAGCAGAAGGCGAGCGTGACGCCGCTTTTGTCGGCCAGCACGCGATAGCCGCCATAGCCGTCGACCTGCAAGATTCCGGTGAAGCCTGCGAGATGAGCGATCGGACGCTCGGCCTTTCGGTCCGGCGCATAGACATAGGCGACGCCCGGCGGGTCGCTCCCCTCCCATGGTCGATCATCGCGGGCATAGGCCCAGAGTTGACCTGTCTTCGTCTTGCCGCGGCCGGGATCGAGCACCGGCGCGGTCGTCTCGTCGGCGAAGAGTTTTGGCGAGGACTTCAGCTTGCCAAGCAGCCGCTCATGCACTGGACGCAGGTGCCAGGCGGCGCGGCCGACCCAGTCGGCGAGCGTAGAGCGATCGAGATTGACACCCTGCCGGGCGTAGATCTGCGCCTGACGATAGAGCGGAAGGTGATCGGCATATTTTGAGACCAGCACCTGGGCGACCGTTGCCTCGGTCGGAAGACCACCCTCGATCAGCCTTGCGGGCGCCGGAGCTTGCACGACAACGTCCTCGCAGGCGCGGCAGGCATATTTGGGCCGGCGCACGACGATCACACGCAGCTGCGCCGGAACGATATCGAGCCGCTCGCTCACGTCCTCGCCGATCCGATGCAAGCCATTGCGGCAGCATGGGCAGGCATGGTCCTCGATGTCGACGATCATTTCCACCCGCGGCAGATGGGATGGCAACGCGCCGCGGTTCGTCCGGCGCTTCCTGGCGCGCTCCAGGCGCTCTGCGGGAGATGCTTGTTCGTTCTCTTCCTCGTCGGCGGCCTCGATCTGCTCGGCCTCTTCGAGCCCCAGCAGCAATTGATCCTCGGGCAGCGTCTCGGCACGCCGGCCGAAGCGGTGACGCTGCAATTCCTTGATGATCTGGACCAGACGGGCATTCTCGACGTCGCGCGCCAGGACCATCGCCTTCAGCGCGTCCGGATCGTCGGGAAGCTGGTCAGCCGTCATCGCCATGAGCGGATCAGACCATATTCGCCGACAGCCCGCGACAGCGGAATCCAGGCTGATTCACTTCGTCGCGGGTCAGCCCGCCTGGGCTGGAAC
>NZ_JAMYKT010000066.1:0-1482 GCF_040317515.1 Mesorhizobium sp. M1428 | reverse complement strand
GCTCGGCGAGCATGAGGAGGCTTTACGCCGCGAATTGGCCGCAGCACGAGCGGAGCTAGAGGTTATGCAGCGCGGCGTCCGTGAGCTAAGCGCCCAGGCACACCTACTGGCAGAGACGGTGGCTCAGCAAGCACAAACGCTGAAAGAGCAGCAGCGAACAGAGGAAGCGCTCGGGCTCGATCTGGAGACGGCGCAGCGCGTTATCGAAAGCTACAGGGCCGAAGCCAGTCTCTGGAACAGCGAGGAGGCTGCCGCGCCTGGAGCGCACCCCTCTATGGACGCCTCCCAGCTTGCTGCGAAGCGAACGCTTGATGACGAGCGGCACAAGGTCGAGCTCTTGGAGCAAGAACTTACCACGGCTCGCCAAACTATCGATGCTCTTAAGGCAGGCGCAAAGCTGGCAGCCGTCGAGCAGGCGAACGCCATAAGGGACCGACAGGCGGCCGAGGCCGCTCTAAAGCAGGCTCGAGAAACACTCGAGCTGGGACGCGAACGAGCAGATTCAGCCGTACGTGACCTCGATATTGTTCGCCAGCAACGCGATGCTTTAAAGCAGAACTCGGTAGAATTGAGTGCGGCGCTCGACCAAGAGCGTGAAAGGGCTATCGGTCTAGCCCGCAGCCTCAGTGCCGCGCGTGAGGCAATTGATATCGTCAAGGGTAAGCGTCGCACTGCGGCTGTGGAGCGCGCGCCGAAAGCGCGTACCCCCGCACTTGCAAGTAGGTTATCGCGTTCGGACGCCCAACCAGCCCGTAAACCGGGCTTGCCGAAAAAACAGAAAATGAAGGTCCAAAAGCCGCCGCAAACCGTTCTGCTCGCAACCGTACCTCTTCCCGCAGTATTGCTTCCAACACGGCCATCAAAAAGCTCGAGCCGCGCCAGTGAAGACTAGGGAGCGAGACGACAATGAAGAAGTATGTAGCGGCCGCGTTGACGATCGGGATCACAGTTGGGCCTGCCTCGGCTCTTGAAGCAGGCGTGGGCGGTAGGGCGGGCGGTGTCGGGGTCGGTGCTGGAGTGAGCGCCGGTTCGCAAGGCGTATCTGTGGGGGCGGGCACGAGCGTCGACGGCGTAGGCGGAGCAAATGTTGGAGCTTCGGTCGGGGCAGATGACGGATCAGTCGACGCAGGCGTTGGTGCCAGCGGCAACGTTGGTGATACAAGCACAAGTGCCACTGTGGGCGACGATCCGTCCGCCGAAAACGAAGCGGCTACCGCACCCGACAGTTCGACTGCAGCGACGGCCCCTGCCTCTGCCAAGACCGCTGGGCAATCCATCGTCTTGCCACCCGTCCTCAGGCCTTCCAAAGCCGGTGACGGTGACTCCACCAACGGGTATCCCTTTGGATCTCCGGGACCACTGACAGCGAAACCCGGTACGCCGGTTGCGGTCGTGCGAGCCTGCCGCACGGCGATCGTGGCCGCTGCGACGCCACTTGGCGCCGTCAATGTCCACGCGGTAAGCGCAGGCGCCTTGCGTCAA
>NZ_JAMYKT010000065.1:0-1791 GCF_040317515.1 Mesorhizobium sp. M1428 | reverse complement strand
GCGCCGACTGCCGCACCCGCCCCGACATATCGGTGGCGGCCGAGCCGACCTGCCCGGCTGTGCTTCTCAATCTTTCTTTGGCGCCGCTCGCAAGATCTGCAACAGCTTCTGTCGCACCGCCTGCTACGGAAGCCACCGAACCAGCGGCATCTGAGAGCCTGGAGCCGCCTCCCGCAGCTTCGCTTTCGGCACCGGAGTACTCACTGCTCGACTCCTGCCAGCCCTCGCCCAAGCTCTGCCGGTCGGAGAAAGGCCTGCCGGTCCGATGCGCGCCTGGCGCTGAACCGTCTACCGCCGTACCCTTGCCAAGCATCAACCACGCCAGGCCCGCGCCGACCAATGTAAGCGGCAACGGATTGTCCCTGACCTGAGTCTTAAGATTGCTGAGCATGGCCGATCCCTCGTCGCTGAACATCCCGGTGAATTCGTCGATCAGCTGACCCGGTGTCATCTTGCTCCGGATCGAGTCTGCCGTGTCCGTTATCTTGGCACGGGCAATGTCGGCATCGCGTTCGAGTTCGGCTGCGGATTTGTCGATCATCTTATCTGGTCCTTGATCACGCGTGCGTCGCGTTTAAGTTGGTCTTGTGTCCGGTCGGGGGTCAACTCTGAGGGAGCCATGCTTGCCTTGCCGGAGCGTAAGAGTATGACGCCCAGTACTGCCACCACGACGCCGACGAGCAGCGAGGACCATCCGGCTCCCAGCCCGGCGCTCGCCAGGGCAATCACCAGCGCCTGCAAAAGCACCATCAGGGCGGCGAGCAGGCAAATGGCGCCTCCGATTACCTCCACGGCGCCGGCGCCGGCCTTGCTTACCTTTTCCGACATTTCAGCCCGCAACAGCCTGCTTTCGGTTTGAAGCAGTGTTGTGACCTGCTGTGCCAGATCGCTGACAAGGGTTGTCAGGCTGCGAGTGTCCTGGTTGTCAGTCATGGGTTTCGCTCCAGGCTTGCATTGGCCCAGTCATCGCCGGATTGATCGGATCTTAACGGGGCTGGCTCAACTGGCTCTGCCGATCGCCACCCCGACTCACTCGAACTAGGACCCGTCTCGGTCGCCCGGCCTGTTCCCGACTGGCCCGGTGCTCCGCTTTGGGCAGAGGGTGGCGAGCTCTTGATGAACCGTCCCAACGCCAGCCCTGCCAATACCGAACCGGCGATCAGAGCCCCCGAGTTTTCGCGGCCGAACGACTGGATTTCGCCAAGCACCTCGTGGAAAGGCTTGTCCTTCAGGGACGAGGAAAGCCGCTCGAGCCCGCCTGCGGCGTCAAGGGCGAATTTCGAAGCGGTCCGTTGATCATTGTTGGCAAGATGCTCGCTTGCCGCGCGCAATGCGCCGCTGAAGGCCTTGAGATTGGCGCTCACGTCGCGCTGCGTTCCCTCCGCCTTGTTGAACAATGCTTGCTTTGCTTCCGATGCGTAATCGCCGGCTTTCCTGGTGATCTCGTCACGCGCATCGTGGAGCGCTTCCGTCGCGGTCTGCTTTTCGCGTTGTAGTCTTTCCGAAAGCTCGCTTCTGGCTGTGTCGAAATCGGCCGTCTGACGGCCCTGATCGTCCTGGTCCTGCATGGTGTCTCCTAGTGGAATCCGAGGAAGGAGAGGATCGCAAGCACGACGACGACGAGGCCGATGAGATAAATGACATTGTTCATGGCGCAATCTCCTCCACTGCGCACCGAACTTGCCTGTGCTTCCCGTGTTCCCCGCAAGCGTCATCTTTTTTGGTAAGCGAAGCCTAACCAGCCTCAAGGCGGGATCTTGTCCTGTGCCGATGGCGGTGAGCGCGCGGTTG
>NZ_JAMYKT010000064.1:0-1839 GCF_040317515.1 Mesorhizobium sp. M1428 | reverse complement strand
CGCTCCCATGCAGAACCTGGCCCATAGTGCATCCTTTGATTCGGACGACAATGATGAACCATCAAAGCCTGGGATCAAACATCTAGAGCGTGATCCCGAACCGAAGGTCCGCGTTAGCGAAAAGTGGAATCCGGTTTTCGGAAAAGATCATGCTCAAACAAAAAGTTAGAACGTACGCTTACTGGATGTCGTCGCTCTCGTCCTCGTCGGGGCTGGCGCAGCTTACATTGCCTTCCGCGCAGGTCGAATCGGCAGTGAGCTGCTTGGTGCGGTCGTCGGTCAGCCGTGTCAGGCATTCCGATATCAGCATCGGATAGATCGAGCCGCCTTCGCTGTCCGCGGCGGAATAGCTGCATTCCGCGTCGCGAAATGCGATCCACGCGCGCTGCGCCGTCTGCAACAGCTTCCTGGCTTTTGCATCGCCTCCGCCGATGAGATCCTGGTAGGCCTTGTTGAGCTTGGCGTCGGCGGATTTGGTGTCCGCGTCGGCGCAGATGTTCATCATCTGCTGGCTGTCGTCGTTGCGGTCGCATTCCTGCGCATAAGCAACAGAGCCTGCCGCGAGGACGACAAGACAGGCGGACACAAGAATTCGGCGCATGATGATCTCCAATTCGCAACCGCATCATTCCAGCCGGTTCAATCACGCGCCGCAAGGCGCCAGTGGCGGATATTTGATGATACGAAACGGTCCGTATCGTTTAGGTAACGCGCTTGCGGTTGACACGGGCAACGCTCCTCGTCTATGAGCCTCGCACAGTTCAAAGGCGCGTCGGTGGGCGCGCCTTAATAATTCGGCCCGGGACAGGGCCCAGACCGACGGGCAAGACCATGAAGATCAAGAATTCGCTCAAGGCGTTGAAGGCGCGTCACCGTGACAACCAGCTGGTTCGTCGCAAGGGCCGCGTCTACATCATCAACAAGACCGCTCCGCGCTACAAGGCGCGCCAGGGTTGAGTTTTCGACCGGAGGCTGCGCGCCTCCGTTCGCATGATACGCCTCTCACGCTAAATTCAGTTTGACGATCCGGCGTCGGGGGCTAGATTCCCGCGATGCGGATTCTTTTTGCATTTTTCACGGCTTTCCTCGTTTCCGGCGCTGTCTCGCTGCCGGCCTGGGCTGAAGATCCGACTACAACTCCGCCGACAGCACCTCCGGTCGTCAAGACGAAACAGGCGCGGCTCGATCAGCTGTTTGCCGATCTCAAGCGCGAACGCAATGAAAAGGCGGCCGAGCGCATCGCCGGGCGCATTGGGAACGAGTGGTCCCAGTCGGGCAGCGCCTCGATCGACCTGATGATGCAATGGTCGCAGAAGGCAATCGAAAACCAGAAATTCGATGTCGCGCTCGATTTCCTCGATCAGGTGGTGACTTTGCAGCCGACCTATGCGGAAGGCTGGAACCGGCGCGCCACTGTTCATTTCATGATGAAGAACTACGGGAAGTCGATGGCGGACATCGACCGCACCCTGCAGCTCGAACCTCGCCATTTCGGCGCGCTTTCGGGCCTGGCCCAGATCATGGCCGAAACCGGCCACAAGCAGTCGGCGCTCGAAGCCTGGCAGCGTGTTCTCGGCATCTATCCAATGATGCGCAGCGCCCAGGACCAGGTCGGCGCACTTTCCGAGGAGCTTGCCGGCGAAGGCATTTGAGACCAGTAAAGGAGTAGGGGTAGGGGAGTAGGGGAATAAGGGAGTAAGGCAGTATGTGAGTGGTGCAGATTGCATTGTGGAACGCACTCTGGAACACATGCCCCTACTCCCCTACTCCCCTACTCCCCTACTCCCCTACTCCCCTACTCCCCTACTCCCCTACTCCCCTACTCCCCTACTCCCCTAC
>NZ_JAMYKT010000063.1:0-1944 GCF_040317515.1 Mesorhizobium sp. M1428 | reverse complement strand
ATACTCCGCATCGCATCCACGACGACAACCACGAATCGCTGTTTTCCGCCATTTGAAAAGGAGGTGCATAATGAATCGGTCTTCGTGATGCCGCGCAGGGCTCGCTCGGCTGCATTGTTGGATAGGCAGATCCGCCCATCGTCGAGGAACCGGGTGAAGGATGACCAGCGGCGCAGCATGTAGTTGAAGGCCTTGGTCAGGTCGTGCCCGCGCGAGAGCTTGTGGCGCGTCTTGATCATCCAGCGCTCGAGCTCGGTGGCCAGCGGCGCGCTCCGCTCTTGGCGCACCGCGTGCCGTTGGGCCGGCGACAGGCCGTTGATCGCGCGCTCGATATCGAACAGGGCATCGATGCGCTTCACGGCTTCGACCGCCAGCGGATAGACCAGGTTGGGCTTCTCGCCGTGCGCCTTCTTGCGCGCCGCCGCTTCGACATCGGCCAGCTCGAACACTTTGCGCCGGCTGTGGGCCCAGCAGCTGGCCTCCAGAACAGGCGCCGGCTGACGACCCGTCGCATAGAGATCGCCATAACCACCAAAGGCATCGGCCTGCAGAATGCCGCTCCAGCCGGCAAGATGCGCCGCGGGATGTTCGCCTCGGCGATCGCGGGAATAGTAGAACACGACCGCCGGCGGATCGGCGCCGCCGAACGGTCGGTCATCACGCACATAGGTCCATAATCGGCCGGTATCGGTCTTGCCCTTGGCCAGGACCGGCACCGTCGTGTCGTCGCCGTGCAGACGCGAAGCGGCCAGCACATGGGCTTCGAGCTGCTTGAACAGCGGCATCAGCGCCGCGGCGCCGGCGCCGACCTGGTCGGCGAGCGTCGACAGGCTGAGCGGCACGCCTTCGCGGGCATAGCGTTCGGCCTGGCGGTTAAGCGGCTGATGCTGGCCGAACTTCTCGAACAGGATCATCGCCAGCAGGCCGGGACCGGCCCAGCCGCGCGGGGTGGCGTGGAAGGGCGCCGGAGCCTGGCTGATCGTCTCGCAGTCGCGGCAGGTGAACTTCTCCCGCACGTGCTGGATCACCTTCCATTGCCGCGGCACCACCTCCAGCGTCTCGGTGATATCCTCACCCAGCTTGCGCAGCCGATGACCGCCGCAGCAATTGGCAAGCGGCCGGCGCCGGCTCGACCACGCGTTCGCGCGGCAGGTGCTCGGGAAATGGCTGGCGCGCCGGTCGCTTGCGCATGTAAGGCGCCACCTCGGTGGTCCGGGCCGCGGCCTGTTCGGCGGCGATCTCGTCTTCCGTCGCGGTGCTCTCGAGTTCCTCGAAGGTGAGTTCCATCTGGTCGTGCAGGCGGGCTGAGCGTTCAGAACTCTGACCATGCAGCGCCCGCTGCAGCTTCCGGATCGTCAGATCCTGATGTGCGATCAGCGCCGCATCATCCGATGCCTTGGCCCTGGCGACCGCCAGTTCGGCCTCGACCAGCGCAGCGCGCGCGGCCTCGTCTTCGGCTCTGGCCAGCGCCGCGGTCAGCGCTGCTCTCAGCGCGCCAATATCGTCCGGAACGGCATCTTGGGCGGTGGCAACCATGCCCTGGAGTGAATCATAAAACGCGTCCGCTGACTCGCGGAAAATGGCGCAAACTCAAAGAAAAACTCAGCCCGCGCGCTGCGGGCGGAACGTGTGAAGCGGGTTGCGCCAATCGATCCCGTCGAGCATGTAGGCGAGCTGCGCCGGTGATATGGAAACCGTGCCGTCCGCCGGCGACGGCCATAGAAACCGGCCCTTCTCGAGCCGTTTTGCATACAGCGACATGCCGAGCCCATCATGCCAGATAATCTTGATCAGATTGCCGCTGCGGCCGCGGAAGACATAAAGATCGCCGGCATGCGGTTATGTGGCACGCCACATAACCATTCTTATGCGTCGAGCGAGATTATGTGGCGGAGCCGCCCTGACGCCCGTCAGGGCCGGCCAAACCCAGCTTGCCTCCGCCAC
>NZ_JAMYKT010000062.1:0-2000 GCF_040317515.1 Mesorhizobium sp. M1428 | reverse complement strand
AGCCAACGTCGGCAATATGAGCTTGTCGACGTCGCGCGGCGCTGGGGATTCCGCAAAGTAGAGGTGATCGACGAGGATCTGGGACGAACCGCAAGCGGGGCTGTGGAGCGTCCCGGTTTCGAGCGCCTGGTCGACGATCTGTGCACCGGCCATGTGGGCGCCGTGCTTTGCCTGGAGGCGTCCCGCCTGTCGCGCAACGGGCCGGACTGGCATCGGCTGCTCGAGTTGTGCGGCGAAGTTGATGCACGCGTGATCGATCTGGACGGAGTCTACGATCCGGGATTGCCGAACGACCGCCTGCTGCTCGGTATGAAGGGCAGCATCAGCGAGTTCGAGCTCGGCGTGCTGCGTGCCCGCATGTACGAGGCCGCCCGCGCCAAGGCACAGCGCGGGGAACTGCGCATCTCCGTGCCTTTCGGCTATGTCTGGCACCGCGATTACGGTCTCGGGTTCGATCCCGACATGCGCCTGCAGGAGACCATTCGCCTGATATTCGCGCGCTTCCGCGAACTCGGCAGTGCGCGCCAGGTCCTGATCTCGATGATCGACGATGACGTGCATTTCCCCAGACCCTCCGACGGCAAGAAGATGGTGTCCTTCGACTGGGTTCCGATCCGCTACCGCAACGTGATCTCGATCCTGAAGAACCCATTCTACGCCGGCGCCTATGTCTATGGTAAGAGCGAGAAGCGCACTGAGATCGTCGATGGCCGCGTTCGCAAGAGCTATGGCCATTACAAGCCGGCTAGCGAGTGGGCGGTGGTGCTCAACGACCATCACGAAGGCTACATCGGATGGAGCGAGTACGAACGGAACCAGGAACTGCTCGCGGCCAACGCTTATGGCAAAGCCGGCGGCGTCAAGTCGGGCCGCGGCGGTCGCGCACTGCTCCCCGGTCTCATCTCCTGTGGTCGATGCGGGCGAAGACTGGTTGTCATGTATGCCGGACGCGGCCAAGGTTATCCGGTATATCGCTGCGAGCGCGGCAACCTCATGATGGCCCAGGCGCGATGCATGTCGTTCAACGGCTTTCGCACCGACGCGGCGGTGACCCGCGAAGCGCTGGAGGCGGTTGCGCCGATGGCGATCGAAGCGGCGTTGGAGGCTGAACGGATGCAGCTGGAGAGCGAAGCCAAGCGGCGGCAGATGATCGAGATGGACCTGCAGCAGGCGCGCTATGAGGCATCGCTCGCCGAGCGCCGCTATGCCGCTTGCGACCCGGAGAACCGGCTTATTGCGGCCCAGCTCGAGAGGAGTTGGGAAGCCACGCTCAGGCGCGTGGAGACCTGCGAGGCCCGGCTGAGCGAAGTCCAGCGTGTGGAGCCTGTCGACGCGGTTCCGGACTTCACGGGCCTCGCCCAGAATCTCGAGGCCACCTGGAACGCGCCGGGTGTCGACATGCGCTGTCGTCAGCAACTGCTGCGCGCGCTCATCAAGGACATCGTGGCGGATGTCGATGACGATGCGCGCGACGTGATCTTGACCATCCACTGGCACGGAGGCCAGCACTCGCAGGTACGGGTTCGCAAGCCCAAATCCGGAGAGCATGGCCAGCGTACGCCTGAGGAGGCTCTGGCGATCATGCGATCCATGGCAACCCGATGGTCGGATGCCGAAATCGCTGCCACACTCAACCGCATGGGCATGCAGACCGGTCAGGGAAAGACCTGGACCGCGCGTCGCGTCCAATCGCTGCGCACGGTGCACAAGATCAGCGGCTATCGCTCTTCCGACAAGAATGGCGAGTGGCTCACCATGTCGGACGCGGCCGCCCGGCTTGGAGTCTCGCACGTCAAAATCCGCCGGTTCATCAGGGATGGCCTCTTGCCTGCCGAGCAGGTCATGCGCGGCGCACCCTACCAGATCCGCGCCAGCGACCTCGAAGACGAACGGATCAAGGCCGATTTGGCGCGCAATACTCCGCATCGCATCCACGACGACAACCACGAATCGCTGTTTTCCGCCATTTGAAAAGGAGGTGCATAATGAATCGGTCTTCG
>NZ_JAMYKT010000061.1:0-2610 GCF_040317515.1 Mesorhizobium sp. M1428 | reverse complement strand
AGCCTGCCGCACGGCGATCGTGGCCGCTGCGACGCCACTTGGCGCCGTCAATGTCCACGCGGTAAGCGCAGGCGCCTTGCGTCAAGGTCGAGGTGGACTCACGGCGCCGATCGAGGTGCGAATAGACTACGCTGGAAAAGGTGGCATCGAAGTCCGGCAGGCGCAAGTCAGTTGTCGCCTCAATGCGTCGGGCAGGGTCACTGCAATAATATAGCGCCAGGCCTGATTTGCCAGCGCTGCGCACGCCGACAGCGGCACGATCCGCTTCGCCATCTATCTACAAGGCGGCCTTCTTCGTCGGTGGCGCTAGGTGTTGGTCAAAGGTTCGGTTTGAGCCACGAAGCCAACCCGCAAGCCCCTTCGAAAAGAACGACTTCAGTCCCTTTCCCAGGCTGCGAGCAACGGGCCTTTGCCTCCGTAGACAGGGTCATTGCGCGGACGGCCAACCCTGGGGATCGTGACGACCGCCTTGGCATGATCGGCGGCGGTCGTGCACAGGTCATAGGTGCCGGATGGAGGATAGGCGCCGACGACCAGAAAATCGTCGGATGCGGAAAGGCACTGGTGCCCGGTGCCGGCAGGAAGCACCGCGACGTCGCCGGCCTTCAGCGACAGCGTTCGTCCCATCTTGCCGCCAAACCGGACTTTTGCCGTGCCGCGCGCGACGCCCAGCACCTCGTGAATCTGCGAATGATAGTGAGCGTAGTCGTAGATGCCGTCGCGCCAGCTATCGCCCCAGCCATTAGCGTCGAAAATCGCCTCCATGACCGCCGCCGGATCGAAGTCTTCAGGCAGCTTCACCGCGCCGCGATAGACGACCAGCGGCCAGAACGGATGGTTGGGGACGAGGCCGTCGTCCGTGAAGCGAAACTCGTTCGGTTTGCGCTGGATTACAAGATCGCCGACCTCGCGCTTGTCTGGTCTTGCGATGCCGGTGGCCTGCTCGGCGGCTTTCTTCGTGGTTTGCAGGATGCTCATGGTGTGGCCTTGGGTTGGTGGTGAGCTTCTGCCGGATTAACCGGCTGCATGGCGGGTCGGTTCCGCTGAGGCGACGAACTGGGAGCTATGTGGCCGGCAGGGCGACGCTTGGCGCCGCAACAAGGTCCGGCACGACGAATGTGGAACTGGCGGCGATTATCCGAGGTAGGGCGCAATGCTGCTGGCGGCTTGAGGTGTTGCTGCGTTACGTGTGTCACCAAATCTGCTGTTGACCCAATACCGATTCACCAAGTGACAAGCGGCACGAGTGCCATCCTGGGCGTCCGGATTACGTCAGTTTGGCCGGAACCTGACATCGGCACCTCAAAATGGAGCGGCGGCGTGATTGCGTCTATCGCAATTTGCCGTTGTAGTGCATTCCGCTTGTAAGTGTCGCTTATTAGGCGATTGCCGTGGGGGAGAAGATGGTCACACACAATGAGGCGCAGGAATTGCTGCGCGAAGCCACCGATAGTGCCGCGATGGAGTTCAAGAATGGCCAATGGGCGGCGATCGAGGCCATCGCGAATGGTCGTCGGCGTGTTCTCCTTGTCCAGCGCACCGGCTGGGGCAAGAGCATGGTTTACTTTGTGGCGACTCGTATACTCCGCGATGCAGGCGCAGGAGCCACACTCATCATCTCTCCACTGCTGGCATTAATGCGCAACCAACTTGAGGCTGCGGAGCGGCTAGGTCTCCGAGCTGTGACCATTAACACGACTAATCGCGAGGATTGGGACGGCATCATGGCGCGCGTGCGCGACAACCAGGTCGACCTACTCCTCGTGTCGCCCGAGAGGCTGGCAAATCAGGAATTCCTTGACAATTGTCTGTTGCCAATCGCGGACAGGATACAGTTTCTGGTCGTGGACGAGGCGCACTGTATCTCGGACTGGGGACACGACTTTCGGCCTGACTATCAGCGAATAGACCGCATTCTGGCTCAGCTTCCGCCGAATGTGGCCGTGCTTGCGACAACAGCCACGGCTAACGACCGAGTGGTGGCGGATGTGATGGCGCAACTTGGCGATGGCACACAGCTGCAGCGAGGGCCGTTGGCCCGAGAGACTCTCAGCCTGCAGACGGTGATCCTACCTGACCGCGCGGCGCGGCTCGCTTGGCTCGCGCAAGCAATAAGGCAGCTTCCCGGCAGCGGCATTGTCTATGCTCTTACTAAGCGAGACGTGAATCGTGTCACGGCGTGGCTTAGGTCACAGGACATTGACGCCCGCGCCTACCACAGCGGTGTCGGGGGCGAGGACGAGGATGGTGAGCCCGCAACCAGCCGCGAAGAATTAGAGAGCATGCTTATTAAGAACGAGGTGAAGGTGTTGGTTGCTACCAATGCGCTCGGTATGGGCTTCGACAAACCGGACCTGAGCTTCGTCGTGCACTTTCAGGCTCCGCAATCAATCGTCCACTACTACCAGCAAGTGGGACGTGCCGGTCGCGGGATTGATGATGCCGTGGGCGTGCTCATGGGTGGCGCCGAAGACGACGAAATCAATAGTTATTTCATCGGCCAGTCCTTCCCTCCAGAATGGCAACTATCGGATTCACACATTTTGCAGATTGAGTTTGGTTCCGTACTTGATGGCGTGGAATTCGGCGAGGCCGATGCGCATGACCTTG
>NZ_JAMYKT010000060.1:0-3401 GCF_040317515.1 Mesorhizobium sp. M1428 | reverse complement strand
CCATTCTTATGCGTCGAGCGAGATTATGTGGCGGAGCCGCCCTGACGCCCGTCAGGGCCGGCCAAACCCAGCTTGCCTCCGCCACATAATATTTAGATGCTGTTCAGCAGTTGCAGAACGGCGTCGTTCGGTCGGAAACGCACGCCGTAGTCGCCGGCGACGCCCGCCTTCTCGAGTCCGTTGCGCATCATCTCGACATCCGCGGCGGCATAGCGGTGGGTCGTGGCGACCTGTGCGTGCCCGAGCCAGGCTTGGATCGTCAAAAGGTCCACGCCGGACTGGAGAAGCTTCATGGCGAGGGATGTGCGGCGATATGGGCTTGTCGGCCAAGGCCGGGCTGATAGCCACGGCCTCGGCGGCCGCACGTCGCACGATATGGGTCGCTCCGAAACGAGTCAGGCGGTCGTTGCGGGCACCGACGAATATCGGTCGCGGCTCGTAATGGGTGATCCCGCGCTCGCTCAACAAGGTCGTCAGCGCTCGCGCCAGGTCCTTGGAAATAGGGACGACGCGGTCTCTGCGCCCCTTGCCGCGCAGCAGCACTTGCGGGTGCGACCGCTCCAACTGAAGATCGTTTGCGTTGACGCCGGTGGCTTCGGAGACCCGGGCGCCGGTCCGTGCCAAGAAGAGCAGAAAGGCTCGGTCGCGCCGACCACGGGGCGTCTTTGCATCGGGCGCCGCGATGAGGGTGTCCACTTCGGCCTTGGTGAGGTGGTACGTCACCTCAATGTGCGTCCGTTTAATGGGAATCGTCAGCACGCGTTGGGCGACGCCGAAGGACGCCGGGTCGGCGGCAGCGACGTGGTGGAAGAAAGATCGGATCGCGGCCAAGCGTGCGTTGCGCGTGGCGACGGAATTGTTCCGCTTCTCCTCGAGCTCGTCGAGAAAAGCGAGAACGAGGTCTCGATCAAGCTCTTCAAGCGCCAACGCCGCCGGCTTCTTCCGCAACCGGGCGGCGGCAAAGAGGATCAGCATGCGCAAGGCGTCGCGATAGCTGGCCACGGTCGCGGGAGTCGCGTTGCGCTGCTTGGTCAAGCGCCGGCGAAAGTAGGACTCCAGGAGCGGCGCCAGGAGCAAATGTTCGCTCATGCTGCACCTCCATCGAGGAAGGCGCGCTCCGCCGCAATGGCGAGAAGATCCGCCGAGCCAGTGAGGTAGTAGGCTGTATCGCTGTAGCTGGCGTGACCGAGATATGTGGCGAGCAAAGGCAGCAGCGCCTGAACGTCTGCACGCTGTTGGTGCCAGAGGCTGAGGCGGGTCACAGCGAACCGGTGCCTGAGATCGTGCGGCCTTAACGGCTTGCCGCCATCAAGATGGGCGAGCTTGCGGACCTCAGCAAAACCGTTTTGCAGGCCGGTCGCCGAGAGGCGGTTGCCTCGGGAGCTGAGGAAGAAGGCCTGGTCCTTGGGTGTGGGAAAAGCAACATCGCGCTCACGCACATATTGACGAAGCGCTGCCTGGGTCGTCGTGTGAACTGGAACGAGACGGTCCTTGCGGAACTTCGTCTTTCGAACGAGGAGCACCCCGTTGGCCAGATCGACGTCGGGACGGTCAAGCCTGACCACTTCGCCCGATCGCAGCCCCGAGCTCGCCAACAACCCGATTAGCGTCGCCATCGTCCGCCCTCTGAGCGGGGTGCCTGGCGAAATGCGGGCGCATGCGTCGATGAGCGACGCCAACTCAGCCTCGCTGAGAATACGCGGAGGCGGAATCGCTCTGGATCTGGGGAAAGCTCTGCGCTCCAAGGCCTCGGTTCGGACGTCATAGACAGCGAGATACTCGTAGAATCGGCGAAGCACGCCGTGACGGGTGGCGCGGCTGTTGGCGGCGCCGCCGAACGACAAGGCGAAATCCAGCGCCATCGTCCGGGTGGCGGGCGCATCGAGCTGAGCGCGCTCAACGTAGCGGACGAAAGCCCGCAACGTGCCAGCTTGCTTGCTGAAGGCGTAGCCGAGGGAGCGGCGCAGTTCGATGTAACGCTCGGCCTTCTCGCCGAGGAATCGGGCAAAGGCGGTCATGCGACGCCTCCCGGAAAAGGGAGTGCGACCTCGGCGAGCTGCGAGGCCGCGACCTTTACGTACAGCGCCGTTGTGTTGATGCTCCGGTGCCCGAGAAGATCGGCGACCTCGTTGATGGGCCTTCGCTGCCTGACGAGTTGGGTGGCAAGGCTGTGGCGCAGGAGATGCGCACCTGCGACCCGCCCGAGTTCGACCCCGCCATGCCGCAACCGCTTCCGCACGATCCTCGAAACAGGCGACGCGCACTTGAACGGTCCTACGGGCGGCGTGAAGGACAGGAACAGATACGGACTATCCACCTTCGGTCGAGCGCGCAGGATGTAGTCGGCGAGCGCGGCGCCGGTCTCCTCGAGGAGCGGTGCCACCCGATCACGCTTGCCCTTGGTGCGCCGGACAAAAACCTCGCCAGCACGCCAGTCGATATCCTGCAGCCGAATGGCGCGAAGCTCGCCGTTGCGAATGCCCGTGGTGGCGAGTAGCAACAGGACGGCTCGATCGCGGATGTCGACTGGCGTCGTTGCGCCGATCGCATCGATTGCGCGCCGAACGTCATCCCATGCAAGGCGCGGCGGCAAATGCGCCAAACGCCAATGAGGCGTCCTTGGGACGACGCGGGCGAGATCCTGTTCATGGTGGCCAGCCCAACATAAAAACCGAAGAAATGTTCGGATGTGAGAAATCGCCGCCGTGCGGGTGGCGGAGGTCGCCGATAGCGACAGCCGATGCTCAACGGCGGCGAGGACGTGCTCAGCCGTCAACGCCTCGAGGTCTTGGCCGGGATGGTGATGGCGGAACCAATCCAGAAAGCGGCGGCCGCCCAGAAGAACGCCTTCGCGGGTCTTCGGCTCCAGGCCCCGCACCCTGCGCAGATAGTCCGAAAAGGAAGCCAGAAGTGGGGCAACCGGATCATCCTCTACACTTGGAACGGAAACAATGAAACGCTCAGGAGCCACTCGCCGTGCGTGTCCAAGCGCCGATCCTGCCCCAATGCGCGGAGTATCCGTAGTAAACGTGCATAAATAGCTATCGATGACATCTTGATGGATCGGCATCGGACCACTGCGCGGCCCGGCAAACTGGCTAAAGCGCGCTATGCGGCTCAGGTAAATCTTGGCGGACGCTCGCTTGTAACCAAGCGTGAAAAAATGCTTCGCGATGCGATCCATCTCGCCACCGAGCGCACCGCTACGCAGGCGCTTGAGCACCCCACGATACGAAAAATAGAACTCGAGCATCCTGCCCCTCCGACATTGCGGCGCAGGGGAATCCCGCGCCCGTGAGAGAGACACGAAATATTATGTGGCGGAGGCAAGCTGGGTTGGCCGGCCCTGACGGGCGTCAGGGCGGCTCCGCCACATAATCTCGCCCGACGCATAAATGCGG
>NZ_JAMYKT010000059.1:0-4001 GCF_040317515.1 Mesorhizobium sp. M1428 | reverse complement strand
GTGGCGCTCCCATGCAGAACCTGGCCCATAGTGCATCCTTTGATTCGGACGACAATGATGAACCATCAAAGCCTGGGATCAAACATCTAAGTGGCGGAAGGCTGGCAAGTCTGCCTTGAGGCAATGCAAGACCGGGCGACCCCGGAGCAGGCCCGCAAAGCCTTCGAGGCTGCTGCCAAGGAGGAGGGGTGCTACGGTCTTCTGGTTAGGTCTCCCGTGTCCCTGTGCCCCCTCGGCTACACCCTGAGGAGAACTGCCGGGAGTCTTAGAGAACCGGCCAACCGTCACTCCATGTCAGGCACGTCGCCGCCCGAGGCTGGAGCCAGGTCGGCCTCTCTACCTCAACTGCAGGGAGTACCCGGCACGATCGTCTACAACGTCAAGCACCCCTGGTTAACGGTTAACGTCCTTGAGAAGAATAAGCCGCGCGCACAAGAGGCGTGGTATCAGAATGGGTGCGTTAGCGTGAGCGCCAAATCGCGCAATTGCCAGTAACGCCCCACTTGTTGCTCTTAACGCCTGACTGTGAGTAGAGCTTGAGCCCTCGTTGCTTAAATAGCGCCTCTTCACGTTTGAAGTGGTTGGTGCGCGCCACAATGTAATCCCAATCGAGATTTTTCGGATTTGGCTCATACAGTACTCTCGCTGCAAAGCGACGGCCGAGCTGGGGTTTGACATCATCGACCATGCATTCGATTGAATAGGCCATTTTACCTGCTGCACACATACGGCGAGCTTCTTCGTGGGACGCAAGTTTGTACTGCCACTGTCCCCCGGCCGATTGGCATCCAGCCGCAGCTAGGCAGGTCACCATCACCACGAGTAACGAACGCAAAAAATTCAGTGCAGTCATAGACGTCCCCGACTCGAGTCTGGAGGAGACGGACCTCCCGTTGAGTTCACAGCGCCGCGCCTACAAAGACGCCTCAGGCCGGACGCTTACGAAAGTGTGGGCTTGCTTGCCGGTTCGACCTGGCCTCTTCGGGCATCTCGGGCTTATCAACTTCGAATCCGCTCCAGAAATGCAGCGGTAGCCGGCGCGAGTTTCGCCGGCCCTCCAATCCGCAAATTGCTTATCACGATTTCCAGGGATTTAATTTAGAGAGGCATTCCGCCTGTTCGGGGAGTCCTCAAAAGGCTGCCACCCAAGCCCAAGTCCTCGATAGTCCGTCTTGCGACCACGACGGCTCTGACCGCGATCTGTTTTCTCGCCCTGCGGGGTATCCATGAAAGCGCTGGAGTTCTGGGCTTCTTCGTGATGTTTCCCGCTATTTTCCTGGCCTCGGTGCTGTTTGATCGAGGTTCGGGGCTTTACTCCACCGTGCTGAGCACGGTTCTGCTATACTTTGAGGCGAAGCCAACTGGCACCTTTCTGCTGCCCGCGGGATTGGTGCTGCCAATGGTCATCTTCGTCGTGGTGGCATTGGGGCTGGCCGTCATCAGTGAAAGGCTGCGTACGGCTTACCAAAGAGCAGCGGAAGCGGAACGCGCGAAGGATCTGCTCCTACAAGAATTGTCGCATCGCACCAAGAACAACCTCGCGATGGTCAGCTCTCTGCTGTCGCTGCAAGCCCGGATGAAATCGAGTCCAGAGGCCCGCGAGGCACTGGAGAAAGCGTACGTCGCATTCACGCCATCGCCGATGCTCACGACCACTTCCGGCCATCCAGCCACAGCGGCCAAGTCGAAATGCGCTCGTATCTGGAGGAGTTGTCCCGCCACCTCGGAGATACGCTCCGGGATATCAGACCGATAGCCGTGAAAGTCCATGCGGAGGAAGTTCATCTCCCAACGGAGCAGGCAATACCGTTAGGGCTGATTGTAAACGAGCTCGTTAGGAACGCCCTCAAACATGCTTTTCCCGGTGATCGAGGCGGAACCATTGCAGTGAAGCTCTTTCGAGACTCCTCCCTAGTTCTGACGGTGGCGGATGATGGCGTCGGTTGCCCACCCGACAAAAATGGAGGAATAGGCTCGCGCCTCACAGAATTGCTTGCAAAACAGCTAGGAGCAACGCTCACACGGGAGAATTATGCGCCGGGTTGCAAAGTTCGGGTGGTCTTGCCAGACGTGTAGGCGTTTGCTCCGTCGCAACGACGACTACCGCAGTGGCTTGGCGCCGCGATTCCCTTTTCCAGTTGCAGCTTCGGCGACAGGCTGAAAGCGACTACGCCCTTGATTGGCATTGGCGCTTAAAATGGCGCTGGCGCGTCCGTTCCGGTCCGGCAAGCTGGATGAAGAGCTGGCCGCTATCTCCGTCCGCCGCGACGGATGGAGAAAGGGCCCATGTCGGCCCTATCGCGTTCGGTAACATTCCTCGGTGAGGCAATAAGGGGGGTCAGTTTCTCAATTCGCCCGACACGGCCCGCGCCTCGACGCGCGGAAATGGTCGCTCAAATCCCTGGGCAGATCAGGAGAGCCCTTCTAAGCCACATCGCGGATCCAAGATCATCGTTAAAGTGTGCCTGGGATTCTGTACGCATGTCCGTGTTAGGCTAACCCTCGGTCGAGACGGTGGAGGGAGCACATGGCGGGCGAAGGTTGGGTGAGCAGGAGTGTCGGCTTGTGTACGGGTTGGAAGCAGCTTCGCGCTTCGAATGCGGATTCAACGGTCTAGGCCGGGATGCCGTCCTATGCCCTTCTGTTGGCGGCCTTTGGAGCAATCGTGCTCCTTACGGCCTGGTTGCCCATGCTTCTCAGGACGCTTCCGCTTTCACTGCCAATGGTTTGCATCGGGCTCGGCGTTCTTTTGATTTGGTCACCTTTTTCTCCGCTCATCGGAGTGAACCCACTTGAGAACCGGGGCCTAACAGAGCGTCTCACCGAGTTGGCGGTCATCATCGCCCTTATGGGGGCTGGCCTGAAGCTGGACCGGCCAGTGAGTTGGCGCGGCTGGGAGTCCTCCTGGCGCCTTGTTGGCGTCGCCATGCCTCTGACGATCGCAGGAATTGCGTTCATCGGCTGGTCAATTCTGGGGCTCGGTCTTGCCGCCGCACTCCTGCTTGGCGCTGCTCTCGCACCGACTGATCCTGTTCTAGCAAGCGACATACAGGTTGGCCCACCTCAATCCGGCAAGGAGGACGAGGTGCGTTTTGCCCTTACTTCAGAGGCCGGCCTCAATGATGGAGCGGCATTTCCGTTCGTCTATCTCGCCATCGCAATTGCGCTGTCCAGAGCGTCCGGCGAGCCGTTCTTCACACACTGGGTCCTCGTTGATGTCCTTTGGAAGATTACAGCCGGCCTCGTCATTGGCTGGCTGGGCGGAAAAGTCATGGGCTATCTTACGTTTCGTCTACCGAAACGATCGGGCTTGTCAGAGACGAAAGACGGCTTTGTTGCGCTCGGGATCACCTGCCTTGCATACGGCTCGACCGAAGTCCTTCACGGCTACGGCTTCCTTGCAGTGTTTGTTGCAGCAGTGGCGCTGCGATCCATCGAGCGGCAGCATGAGTATCATGAGAGCTTGCACGACTTCGCTGAGCAGATTGAGCGATTGCTGATGATGGTGCTGCTGGTCTGCTTTGGGGCGGCGATCGCTGAAGGGTCGATTTTTAGCGCCTTGAGCTGGCAGGTAGTCGCCACTGCCGCCCTGGTGCTATTGGTTGTGCGACCCATCGCGGCATGGATTGGACTGATTGGATTTCCGGCGCCGTCACGCGAAAAGGCCGTCATCGCTTTTTTTGGAATACGCGGGCTTGGATCGTTCTACTACCTCGCCTTCGCACTGGGGCAGGCCGAATTTGACGGTGCGACAACTCTTTGGGTAACCGTCTGCTTCGCCGTTTTGAGTTCAATTGTCATGCACGGTGTCATGGTCACTCCAGTGATGCGCCAGTTGGATCGCGGCCGCCGCTCTCTACTGAGGTTGTCCCGTGTCCGAGACAGGCAGGACTAATGTCCCCATTCGCGGATTTATGGTAAGCGGTGTTCTCAGGCCACGGCCTTGAGCTCGAGCTTGTTGATGTAGACCCAAGGCAGGAGATCGTCGATCTGGCTGTTGG
>NZ_JAMYKT010000058.1:0-7173 GCF_040317515.1 Mesorhizobium sp. M1428 | reverse complement strand
TGTTTTGCGCCGTCTACGCATCCCCCGCCCCCCCTGCCCCGCTAACCCTGGGGGGCAGGGCCCCCCGCCGCCCCCCGGTACTCAACGCTTACTTCAGTTCGACCTTGGCGCCGGCTGCTTCCAGCTGGGCCTTGAACTTGTCCGCGTCGGCCTTGGAAACGGCTTCCTTGACCGGCTTCGGAGCCGCCTCGACCAGGTCCTTGGCTTCCTTGAGGCCAAGACCGGTGATGGCGCGAACTTCCTTGATGACATTGATCTTCTGAGCGCCTGCCTCGGTGAGGACGACGTCGAATTCCGTCTTTTCCTCGACCGGAGCAGCAGCGGCCGCAGCGCCGCCGGCAGCGGCAACCGCCACCGGAGCAGCGGCGGAAACGCCCCACTTTTCTTCAAGAAGCTTCGACAGCTCGGCCGCCTCGAGGACGGTCAGCTTCGAAAGGTCGTCTACGATCTTTGCCAGATCAGCCATTGCAATATTCCTTCATAAGGTTCGAACGTGTGTTTGTGATAGCGAGGAACGGCCTCATGCCGCCTCGTCCTTCCGGGCGTAAGCGCCGATGACGCGCGCGACCGAAGCCGCAGGCGCATTGACGATCTGGGCGATCCGGGTTGCCGGCGTGGCGATCATGCCAACCAGCCTGGCGCGCAGCTCATCGAGCGACGGAAGTGTGGCGAGTGCCTTCACACCGTCGGCATTGAGCGAGGTGGTGCCCATTGCGCCGCCGAGAATGACGAGCTTGTCATTTCCCTTGGCGAAATCGGACGCGACCTTCGGCGCCGCAATCGGATCCTCCGAATAGGCGATCAGCGTCTGTCCCTTGAACAGCTCGATGATCGATGCGGAGTCCGTGCCCTGAAGAGCGATTTTGGCGAGACGGTTCTTCGCGACTTTGACGGTGCCACCGGCGGCGCGCATTTTCGACCGAAGGTCGTTCATTTGCGCGACGGTGATACCGGCGTAGTGGGCCACGACGACTGAACCCGCGCTTGAAAACGCATCATTCAGGCCCGTGACGAGTTCGCGTTTTTCCGCTCTGTCCACTGCCTATCTCCAGTTGACCCCTGCCCTCTACGAAGGACAGGCGTCGGGTTGCCTTTTGCCGGCCGGGCCATCCAGTAACGGATCTCCCGAACGACGCTCGAGGATCCTGCCCCCTTTCGCCACACCTGCCGGCTAGCCGGACGGGTGCGCAGACAAAAGGCAAACACGGTTCGAACCTTTCATTGGAGCTTTTGGCTCCTTTGTCCGGTCTTCACCCGTCTCATGCAGGCCCACATGAATTAAGGCCCACATCACCTAAGGCTTGGGGGCCGCCTGCAATCTCGGACAGGATGTCCGGAAGCCTTTCGACTTCCGGTACCGGGCCGCCGACAGGTCGGAGGCCCGGAATTCTTTCACGGATCAGCGTTTTAGCGGCCGATCCAATTGTTCGTATCAGGACGCTGCGAGCGTCGAGACGTCGAGCTTGAGGCCCGGGCCCATCGTCGAGGTGACCGACACCTTCTTGACGTAGTTGCCCTTGGCACCAGCGGGCTTTGCCCTGGTTACCGCGTCAGCGAAAGCGCGGACGTTTTCTTCCAGCGCCTTGACGTCGAACGAGACCTTGCCGACGCCTGCATGAACGATGCCGGCCTTCTCGACGCGGAACTCGACGGCGCCGCCCTTCGATGCCTTGACCGCGGCGGTAACGTCGGTGGTGACGGTGCCGACCTTCGGATTCGGCATCATGCCGCGCGGGCCGAGCACCTTGCCGAGACGTCCGACCAGCGGCATCATGTCCGGCGTGGCGATGCAGCGGTCGAAGTCGATCGTGCCCTTCTGGACGATGTCGACCAGATCCTCGGCTCCGACGATGTCGGCGCCGGCGGCCTTGGCCTCCTCGGCCTTGTCACCACGCGCGAAGACGGCGACGCGAACGCTGCGGCCGGTGCCGTTCGGCAGGTTGACCACGCCGCGGACCATCTGGTCGGCATGGCGTGGGTCGACGCCGAGGTTCATCGCGACTTCGATGGTCTCGTCGAACTTCACCGAGGAGCGATCCTTGAGCAGCTTCAGCGCCTCACCCAAAGCGTAAGCCTTGTTGGGATCGATGCCTTCGCGGGTCTTCGATACACGCTTTGCAATCTTTGCCATGATCTCAGCCCACCACTTCCAGACCCATCGAGCGGGCGGAGCCCTCGACCATGCGCATGGCCGCCTCGACGTCGTTTGCGTTCAGATCCTTCATCTTCTGCTCGGCGATGGCGCGCACCTTGTCACGGCCGATCGTGCCGGCCTTGACCTTGCCCGGCTCCTTCGAGCCCGACTTCAGGTTCGCGGCCTTCTTCAGGAAATAGCTCACCGGCGGCGTCTTCATGACGAAGGTGAACGACTTGTCCTGATAGTAGGTGATGACAACCGGAACCGGCGAGCCCTTTTCCATTTCCTGGGTCTGCGCGTTGAACGCCTTGCAAAACTCCATGATGTTGATGCCACGCTGACCAAGCGCCGGGCCGATCGGGGGCGACGGCGTGGCCGATCCCGCGGAAACCTGGAGCTTGAGCTGGCCTGCAATTTTCTTAGCCATCTCTCTTCCTGCCTTTTCTCATGCCGGTCTTGCCGGCGGTTGCAGTCTGGTGGTGCGGTCCGCGCGGCCGGCTAAAGCCGCATTCGCCTCCCACCCGTTTTTGGCCGCGCGATCTCCGCGCCGCCTTCCCTGCCGCCGAAACCGGTGCAGGGATTTCGGATCAGCCCTTCTCGACCTGTCCGAATTCCAGATCGACTGGCACAGCGCGCCCGAAGATCGAAACTTCCACCTTGAGCCGCGCCCGCTCCTCGTCCACTTCCTGGACGAAACCGTTAAAGGACGCGAATGGTCCATCCGAAACGCGGATCGCTTCGCCGATCTCGAACGTCACCGACGGCTTCGGCCGCTCGACGCCCTCCTGAACCTGGTTCAGGATACGCTGGGCCTCGGCTTCGGTGATCGGCACCGGCTTGGAGTCGCCCAGGAAACCGGTGACCTTCGGCGTGTTCTTGACGAGCGAGAACACGGCGTCGGTCAGATTGGCTTTCAGCAGCACATAGCCCGGAAAGAACTTGCGCTCGGCATCGACCTTGCGGCCGCGGCGGATCTCGACGACCTTCTCGGTCGGCACCACGATCTGCTCGATGTCGGCGGACAGGCCCTTCTGCTTGGCCTTGTTCTCAATGTCCTCGGCGACCTTCTTTTCAAAGTTCGAGTAGGCGTGGACGATGTACCACCGCGCGGTCATTTCAAGACTTCTCCGTAATCGCCGGACTTACTGTCCGAGGCCGAGGATTTTTTCGACCGCAAAGCCCATGGCCACGTCTGCGGTAAAGAAAAAGATCATCGCGATGACCGCGAACACAAGGACCATCACCGTCGAGATCATCGTTTCGCGCCGCGACGGCCAAGTGACCTTGGCGGTCTCCGAGCGAACCTGCTGGAGAAAGGTGAAGGGATTTGTGGTTTTCGAAGCCATATGCCGCTCTGTCTGCAAGACCCGTTGGCCGGGTCTCCTGGATGATCCCGCTGGCCGGGACGTGCCGCTTGAGCGTGCGTTCGCGCCGAATCAGCGCAATCATTTCGCCCATGCAAATCAGACGCGTAAAGCCGGCTTCCCAGCTCCACGCGTCGCGTGTCTGTCTCGTCTACATAAAACCGATTCTTGATCCACGCAAGTGGCAAGTGTCCGCTTTATGGCCAAACGCCGCCTCGGAACCATCCAGTCGTCCCGTCCCGGCTATGCGGCCCTTATGCCGCAACTTATGCTATATGGCAAGTCACAAGCCGATTTTCAAAGGCCGCACCGCAAAAGAATCATTTTAGGCATCCATTCAAAGAATGGCACGGGCAGCAGGGCTCGAACCTACGACCTGCGGTTTTGGAGACCGCCGCTCTACCAACTGAGCTATGCCCGTATGCGCATGTCGGCGCAGCAGGCGCTTCCTAAAAGCTTCCGCGCGCTCTGTAAAGAGCGGTGTGCGCTGCCCAGCCTTCATCTGCGGAAGTCCAGGCGTCCTCCCGGCCATTTCCCGTCGATCCTTTGATTGCTGACGATCAAGCCGACCCAGGGACGCACGATTTCTGGGTCGGTCAGATTGATGTATTTTCCGACCAGCCCCTTCGCACCCCGACGACGCGCGTCGATGAGCCCCTTGCGCACGCCATCATGCCAATCGAACAGCAGATAAACTCTCTCTCCCGCTGTCTTCACCTCGCCCCGGCCAGACTTCCATCTATCCTTGCTGTCGCCCGGAATTGTGGGGTCGGCACCGCCGTTCCATCGGCTGGACCAGCTGCCTTCGATGGTGTCGTTGCGGTCGCGGTCGCTTTCGGTGCCCCAGGCCTCGGCGTTTTCATCGCTTGCAGTTCCCTCCAGTTTCACGCCGGCGGCGAACGCCGACACCTCCTCGTCGTCGGGAGTGGGGACGTCCATGACGCCAAACGGATTTCGGGATCCGCGGTCGCTGTCAAAGACGCTGTCTGAATTTTTCTTGCCTTCCGATCTCATCGCAAAGCCTCCGGTTTCCAGTGTGGCCCGCCATTCGACGGCGACTTTAAACCGTTAGCCTGGAGGACCGAGACCGCCAGAGCCACCCGTTTTCCTGGCGGCAGGGTTTTTCGACCGATTCGTGCCCGGTCAGTCTCCCGAAGGCGGCTTGTACGGTCCGCCGGGCACGCCCCAGCCCCAGGCCGGCATCGGTTCCGTCTCGGGATCGCAGGTCGGGCCCTTGTTGGAGTTCATCTTGGCCAGCCGCGATCCCCATTCGACATAGGCCATGAAGGCCGAGCGGAATTCGGGATCGTCAGGCAACCCAATCTCGTCGGCGGCGTCGGCGAGAAGATTGACCCAGCGCCGGCGCTGCTCCTCGGTCAGATGCTTGCCGAGATGATGCATCACCATCTCGCGATGGCCGCCATGCTTCTCGCTGTAGGTTTTCGGTCCGCCAAAGACTTCGCCGATGAAGGCTGCGACGTGAGCGGGATGGTCCGGCGACATATGCTTGAACACCGGCCCGACGATTGGGTCCCGGGAGACGTTGTCGTAGAAGGTCTGGGTCAGGCGGTTCAGCGCGTCGGACCCGCCGGCCCATTCGAACAATGTCGGGACATCCTGGCTCATTCGCGGTCCCTCCCATGCTGGTCTTCGCTGGACGATAGCGGAAACATCGAGCGCCACTCAACCTGCCTCGATGGCCAGTCAGCCGCAATGCCTGCCTTACGATTTGACCGGCCTATGATTTCACGGGCGTGGTGACCTGAGCCTTGGCGCCCGAGAGCTCGCGGCAGTTCTCCGGCCTTGGCTCCGATCTGCAGATGCCAGGCCCGGTCAATTCGTCCGCGGACCCAGGCCCGGTCGTCAGCCCGACTTTCAGCATCATCTCTGGTTCAACCTGCCGGTAGCGCGAGTATTGCGCCGATTGCATCGCCGAAAACATGCCGGGTCCAACAGTCATGTCCTCGAGATAGGCCTTAACCCGCTGCTCGAAGCCCATCGAATGCACACTCAACTGTGCACGCGGGCCGACCAAGCGTTTGACACCGCCGGCGAGCATGATTGGGCAGGCCGAGCCGCACTCGCCGCCGACATCGACCGTGAGCCCGTTATAGACGCCGTCTTCGGCGGCGCAGTCGGCCTGCCGCGGCTCGCAGCCGATGAAGTCCGTCCGCGCTACCGCTATGTCGAGTTTACGTTCGCGGATCAGCCTTCCGGCGGCGAGAGCGCCAAGCACGTCACCGCCAGGCGAACTGACGACGATGGGCAGGCGCCGGGCGCCGACGCTGTCAAGCAGTTGGCGCAGTTTTTCGGCCGTGTGAGCGGTGATCGTGCCTTCCGCCGAGATCCATTCCGGGCAATTGGGATTGCATAGCGGATTGCTGCCGCGGACCAGGACGAAGCGCATGTCAGCGACCTCCTTCGCCGGCGGGGTTTCGAGCCCTGAAGGTGCAGGCTCGGCGCTCGCCACCACTTGCCCGGCCGGCTTCGCGATATTCGCCGGCGCCGGCAGTTCCCTGCAACTCGCCGGCAACGGATCGGATTTGCATAGGGTTGGCGCGGTCAGCAGGTCGACGGCATCCAGGCTGGTGACGAGGTTCATTTGCAGCATGTCGTAGGAAACCAGTTGCTGGATGCTGCTGGCCGGCGTGCTTTTCATGGTCTCGAGCACGCCCAGGCCGACGCCCATCTCCTTCAGATAGGCCGCCAGCTTCCGCTCCAGCGGCTTGTTCATCTCGTAGGTCTTGTAGCTGCCGGCGTTCTTCCGGCTGACGACCCTGGTGCTGAGTATCTTCTTCTTGCCTTTCACCATGCGGTAGGTGGTGCGGTACAGCAGTTTCGTCCGGATATAGGTCGTGGTGATCTGATGGACGCCGAGAAAGGCCCACTCCCCGACCACGCGCCGGATGCCACCGGAAAACATCAACGGACAGGCGGAATTGCAGATGGCGCCGTTGACATAGGCATCGCCGAAATAACGGGCGCCCTTGCCGTCGTTTTCCTTGCAGTTCTTCACATCTGGCAGACAGCCGACGAAGCGGGTTTTGCCGACGGCGATATCGAGCTTGTTCTTGCGGATCAGGCGACCAAGTGTCAGCGCCGCTTCGACATTGCCGCCGGGGGAATCGACGACGATCGGCAGCTTTCGGGCGCCAAGCGCCTTAAGCGTGCGCTTGAAAAGGGCCGGCGTCCCGGCTTCAATCGAGCCTTCGGCCGATATCCATTCCGGACAGGTCGGCTCGCAGCCCGGCGCGCTGCTGCGGACGACGACGAACCGCATCGTCGGGCCGAAATCCGGCGTGGATTTTTCCGGCGTGGATTTCTTTGCATCCGCTGCGAAAGCAGCGTAGCCCATAACAAGCAACGACGCCAGGCAGATCAGCCCTAGCGACCACCATGCCTGACTATGCAAACGGCGCCATGGAACCATTCGGGCAGCCCCCTCGATGCAACCTATACTAGTTATGGCAGAGGCGCTTGCAACAGGATTTGAAGCAATGCGGTTAATCCATTGCCAGAATATCAGAATCAAAAGGGCGGCCCGAAGACCGCCCTTTTTCATCCGATCTCAACCGGCAGCGCCGGCGATTACTCTTTGATGGTGACGACGATGCCGGCACCGACGGTGCGGCCGCCTTCACGGATGGCGAAGCGCAGCTTCTCTTCCATGGC
>NZ_JAMYKT010000057.1:0-7596 GCF_040317515.1 Mesorhizobium sp. M1428 | reverse complement strand
GTGGCGCTCCCATGCAGAACCTGGCCCATAGTGCATCCTTTGATTCGGACGACAATGATGAACCATCAAAGCCTGGGATCAAACACCTAGCATGCCTATGTCGAGGCGGCGCGGCAGATGCCTGAGGACGGCCGGATCATCGTGATCGGCTCGGTGAACGGTGACCGAATGCCCGTCTCAGGCATGGCGTCCTACGCGCTGAAAGGCGCCCTGCGTCAGCCGAGTCGGGATTGGGCAGACCGCGCGCGGTCGTTTGCAGGGCGTAGCACACGCGGTGCCGAGTGTCTCGTCCGCGAGGGGGCGGATGGTGCGCAGCAACGGCTGCACTTGGGACTGCAGCCGAGACAGGGATAGACCTGACTATTCGAGCGCGTCCGCTCCGCCTCGAGGGCGGAGCGGACGTCGGACCGCTCATTACTTTTGCATGAACAGATGATCATGGCGCGATGGCTCTCGACGGAGAGAGCCTAGGTTGTTGTCACCCGGCAAGCGATCAGTAGTCCCAAACGGCCGGTACGCAACGAAAGGCGTCGCCGTCGACCGCCACATGACAAACCGACGGGAACGGCAGGTGAGTGGCCACCAGGGGCTCGCGGTTCGCCGCGAGTTCCCGCATAAGACTGACGCGGACGCGGGCCGCTTCCTCGGGGTCGTGTTCGAAGCCGTTGTGCCAGTCGGGATGGTCGAATCCAACCTGGAACACCAGGTCCCCGGCGAACGTCAGCCGGTCGTGGCCTGACGACAGACGGACGACGCTGTGGCCCGGGGTGTGGCCACCGGTGCGACGGACGACCACTCCCGGCGCCACCTCGTGTTCGTCTTCGAACGGGCGCAGATGGCTGCGATACTCATTCATGAATCGCTTGGCTGCCCGCCGAAGCGCGTCTGGAAACCCCTGCGGCATGGACACGCGGGAGAAATCGGGCGATTCCCAGAACTTGATCTCAGCGGCTGCAACGTGAATCCGCATGTCCGGATTCAGCTGCTCCTTCACGCCGTCGATCAGCAGCCCGCCAATGTGGTCCATGTGCATGTGGGTCAGCACCACGTCAGTCACCGATGCCAGATCGATGCCAGCGGCCTTCAGCCGATGGATCAACTGCCCTGCCCGCGGCAAGTGCAAGTCCGGGTCCGCCCCTAGCCCAGCGTCGACGAGTATGGTTTGGTCGCCGCTGCGCACCACAGCCACGTTCAGCGGCCACTCGAGCGTCTCCGGCGAGAGGAACTCGTCCTCCAGCCAGGCTGTCCGGACGGCCGGGTCGACGTTGTATGCGATAGTCGGGGCTGGAATTGGTAGGATACCATCGCTGACCACGAGCACGTCAATCTCGCCGACCTTGAGTGCGTAGCGCGACGGAACCAGCTCGTCAGGTCCCGGTCGAGCAGAAATGTCGTCCACATTCATGTTTGTGCTCATGTTTGTCTCCTGTTGATCGCCTTTGCCGCGGCTATATCGCCGCATCCGCCGTTGGCCCCCCCTGGCTTGGCATGCGCCTTCATGGACGGCCACAGAGCGTGTGCGGACGAGATTGCGCCGCCATGGCCTGCGAGACCATCAAACGGAAGTATCGGCCACGTAATGCGAAGGTGCATGGCCGACCTTTGCAAGGGCGGATGATCTCCCGCAAAAGTCGAAAGACACCCCTTCGAGCAGGGACTAACGGCTGTGAGCAACTTGTAACAATCTCCGGAAAGCTCGTAATCGTAATGCGAGATCATCGAGGGCTCCAGAGCCGGACATATCTATTGGCATCGCTAGCTGACGAATGATCGAGGAGACACTTCCGATGAAGGCAATCGTAGTGACGGATTAGGCTGGCGGGACGGCTGCGATGAAGCTGGCCGATCGGCCCGAGCCCCAGGCAGCGATAAACGACGTCGTCGTTTAGATTCAGACGTCGGGATTCGTCCCGACTGAGCTAGAGTGGCCCTCGACCTGGACCGATCGGCGGCCGGAGGCAGGAAGCACAGGCCTCAGGCCGCGGCCCTATCAAGCGGGTCGGCAATGATCGCGAAAAGGAATACGGCCTGCAGCGAAACTAAAGCATTGGTCGCGCGTTGGACGCGGATAACGCTATTTCGTCTCTGAGCATGGTTAGGTCAGAGTGGTTAAGCCGACGTCGCGTAAGGCAATCAATGGGTCGAGCGCTAGTCAAGCGAAGTCGCCCGCTCGTGACGAGGTCACTTTATCGCCGCCGGCTTTCCGGCCGGTCCAGCTTGCAACGCTCGTGGACACGGTCCCAGCCGGCGATCGGTGGGTCCATGAGATGAAATACGACGGCTATCGTGTTCTCGTTGCCGTCGGCGGTGGCGAGGCGCGAGCCTACACACGATCTGGTCTGGACTGGTCTAGCCGTTTTCCCTCGATCATCTCCGAGGCTCGCAAGCTGAAGGTGCGCTCCGCCCTGATTGACGGAGAGGCCGTCGTTGTCGATGCCGAAGGAAGATCTAACTTCCAGGCGCTTCAGAATGCATTGAAGGGCGCCCCGACGACTATCGACTTTTATGCGTTCGATCTGCTGCAGCTCGACGGCGAGGATCTGACAAGGCTTTCTCTTCTTGAGCGCAAAGCGAAGCTGGAGGCGATCTTGCCTGCGAAAAATCCCGTCCTTCGTTACTCCGACCATATCCTCGGTCGCGGAGAAGAGTTGCTCGATCGCTTCTGCGCAGCCGGCCTTGAGGGGGTCATTTCAAAGCTCGCGGATTCGAGTTATGTGGCGGCCCGCGGCGCAAGCTGGCTGAAGATCAAATGCATCAAGCGGCAGGAGTTTGTGATTGTCGGCTGGACGCCGTCCGACAAGGTCCGCGCGTTTCGGTCATTAATCCTTGGCGTTCATGACGGCGGCAAGCTGCGTTACGCCGGGAAAGTCGGCACCGGCTTCGATACCGCTGAACTCCTTCGTCTCTTGAAGATCATGGCGCCGCTTGAGCAGAAGGCAGCGACCGTCGACGCACCACGCGCCGAAGTGCGCGGCGCACACTGGCTCCGTCCGAAACTGGTCGCTGAGATTGCTTTCACCGAAATGACAAATGAAGGGACATTACGACATCCGAGCTATCTTGGTCTCCGCGAAGACAAGAAGCCGGAGGCGGTCGTGCTCGAGACGGAACGTCATGCAAGCGACCTCGCGGTGTCAGCGACACCCGCCATCGCGATAAGTAACCGTGACCGCGTCATCTATCCCGAGTCCAACATCACCAAGGGACAGCTCGCCGACCATTACGCAGCGGTTGCGGCGATCATGCTGCCTTGGGTTGGCAGCCGGCCGATCAGTCTGGTTCGATGCCCACAGGGCCGCGCGAAGAAGTGCTTCTTCCAAAAACACGACGCCGGCAGCTTCGGCGATAGAGTCCACCACGTCGGCATCAGGGAGAAGGACGGGCACGAGGAACCATATCTCTATGTCGACGATGCCGACGGACTGATGACGTGCGTCCAGATGGGAACTATTGAGCTGCATGGGTGGGGGGCTCGGATCGAGGATGTCGAAAAGGCGGACCGCCTCGTGTTCGACCTCGACCCCGATGAAGGCCTCGATTTTGAGGCCGTCCGCGCAGCTGCCTTTCAGTTCCGCGCCATCCTTAAATCGCTGGGGCTCACCACTTTCCCGATGCTGACGGGAGGCAAAGGAGTGCACGTCATCGCGCCCCTCACCCCTGGCGCCGAGTGGCCAGAGGTGAAGGACTTCGCGTCTCGCCTGGCGCAGGCGGTCGCCCAGAGCGATCCGGCCCACTTCACGGCCGTGTTGTCAAAGGCGCGCCGCAAGGGTCGCATCTTTGTGGACTATCTACGCAATCAGCGCGGGGCGACCGCTATCATGCCCTACAGCGCAAGATCACGTCCGGGCGCCCCCGTGGCGGCACCCATTACGTGGGCAGAGATGAAGACAATAGATGCGCCCTCTCATTTCCACGTGGGCGACGCTCCTGAATTAATGAAACGCGCAGCCTCCAAAGCTCTGGCGGGGTGGGGTCGCGCTGACCAATCCTTGCCCAATCTGTAGCGTGCGACGCGGAAGAGGCTGTAAAGCTGGGATTTAAGGGCAACACAGCGCTCATGGCCTTGGTTGATTGGAACCTGCGGAGATCGGCCTCGTTTGGCTGAAGCCATGGCAAAAACCGCTTCGAGAACTGTCGCCAGTCTTTTGAGGGAATATGCGCAACGGAGGTCTATGCGCGGCGACAATCCATATCGCACAAAGGCATACTTGCGCGCGGCAGACAGTCTGATGGCGCTGTCGCAGCCGCTTGACCGGATCATCGCCGCCGGCGCCCTCACCAAGATCCCGGGGATCGGTGACGCGATCGCAGACATCGTGACCAAGCTTTACCATACCGGCACGCACCCAGGCCTTGAGAAGCTGCGCGAGGATGTTCCAGCGGGCGTGATGGAGCTGTTTGCCATACCCGGGCTTCGTCCCGATAAGATACTGAAGCTTCATCAGACGCTCGGCGTGAACTCGCTGGCGGAGCTCGAGGCCGCAGCAAGAGAAGATCGCATACGCCCAGTCAAAGGCCTCGGCGCCACGCTTCAGACAAAGCTCCTGCAGAACCTGGCCATCGTGCGAAGCGGCGAAACGCAACTTCATCTGCACAAGGCAGCCGCTCTTCTCGAACATGCGGTCCTATCGGTAAAGCAAGAGCATCCCGAATTTTCGCGCGTCGAAATTGCAGGTGACTTCCGGCGCGGTTGCGAACTCGTTTCCGACTTCGCCCTGGTAGCGCAGGGCAGAAAGTCGACTGGAATCGAGGATACGACCCTCAGGCTTGTTGTCACGGACAGGAAGCACTTTGGCGCGAGCCTGCTCGAAGCAACCGGTTCGGCAGACCACCTTGAGCAACTGAAGACGTTCGCCGCCGACAAGGGATTCACCCTAAACGCCGACGGGCTTCGTCGCGGGAGAAAGCTGATCGCGTCAGCGACAGAAGAAGAAATCTACCAAGCTCTAGACCTGCAGTTTATCGAGCCTGAATTGCGCGAAGGCAGGGCGAGATCGAGCGAGCGGCAAAGCACAAGCTACCCGCTCTCATTCGGGATGAAGATCTGCACGGCATCCTGCATTCTCACACGACCGCATCCGATGGCACCGAAACGCTTGAGGCAATGGCTGAAGCTACCCGCATGCGCGGCTTCGAATACTATGGTGTCGCCGATCATTCGCAGTCCGCTCACTACGCCGGCGGTCTTTCGTTGCACGAGATTGCTGAACAGCACCGCGAAGCTGACCGGCTGAACAAGGCATACAATGGAGAATTTCGCATACTGAAGGGCATCGAAGCGGACATCCTGGCGGATGGCACGCTCGATTACCCGAATGATATCTTGGAGACGTTCGATTTCGTCGTCGCGAGCGTGCACAGCCGGTTCAAGTTGCCGGAGAAGGAGCAGACGGAGCGTATCATTGAGGCGATCGGAAATCCTCGGACGACAATCATCGGGCACATGACCGGTCGCCAGCTGTTGCGCCGGCCCGGTTATGATCTAGACATCGACAAAGTCCTCAAAGCGTGCGCGAAACACGGCGTCGCCGTCGAAATCAACGCACATCCCTGGCGACTCGACCTCGACTGGCGCTGGCATCAAAAGGCACTCGATCATGGCTGCATCTTCAGCATCAACCCGGACGCTCATTCGATCCGCGAGCTCGACCACATGCATTGGGGTGTCGAGATGGCGCGCAAGGGCGGCGTCCCTGCGAAGCGGGTCCTGAACGCGATGCGTTTGACGGCCCTCCTTGCGCATCTCGCACGGCGCAGGCAAATGTCCTAACCTGGCTCTGCGCCCGGCCTATCAGCGCAGGAGTCCGTCATTCTTAAAATCTTCCCAGCCGCGCAAACTGGAGTGCGAGTTCTCATCGGGGCCATTGCCAGCTGAAGCTGCAGTTCCGCGCCCGCTTCTTTGAGCAGGTTTCATAAATCGACCGAGACATTTGCACTCCCCGCAACAATGTTCATCGAAAAGTGTAGTGTTAGGCTCTGCTGCTAGGTATCTCAGTCAACTGGCTCCTTGTAATTCGACAAGCACTTCACTAGCCAGGACCATGCTTTAGAAGGTCGTAAAATGTGGAAACCTTCCACTTGATCAGAAATTTCAACTGCAAACCAGTGATGCAGGGGGGATAGGAAGTTAAATTCCAGGCAAGCAAATTTTATGTCGTTTCGATGCAGTGAAGGAAAATCGTCTAAGTTGATCGTAATTTGTTTCAGATCAGGTATCACTGGAGATTCTTTGTTCCAAACCTCAACAACATCTCCTCGGCGCCACCAGTCGGTAATGCCGATCTCGACATTCTCTAGATCCTTGCACAGCGTATCCTTCGCTATGCGGTCGATATCGGGCATGGCCCTCTCAAGGCGAGATAGAAAGTCCGGAAGATCTATCCAGTCGCGACCGAGACTGCACTTAAAGGCCCTGTCGACGAATTCGAGCGTATCGCGGTCACCTTTCTTTCCGAGACGACGCTGACCGAAAAAAAAGTTCTCGCCGCTGCGGAGTTGGAAGCAGAATTCGACCGCGACATCGGCTTCGCGTCCGGCGAGTACCTTGTGTAAGTCATCCCGCGACGGCAGTTCGTCAGGTCCGAACCGAAAAGCATCCATCCAGTTACCGTCAAATGCGATTTGGACTCTAAATGGCGATCTAGTGACCGCTTCGCAGAGCTCAGACGGCAAAGAAAAATTGGAGGTCATTAGTGTCCCTCTAAACGGTGTGAGCATTAACGAGTGATTTAGACAAAGTCCGACAATTCGAAAGCTCGGCGCGGGAAACAAGCTCGGCGCCGGGCAACTTGGCGTCGAATCACCTCCGGTCAAAATACGGGAGATAGCCTCGGAATCTAATGACATTGCATTCATCCTAACGTGCAGCGCTAGGAAACGTTTATGCGCGCGGCATTGGTTTTCGCGCATCGTCCGCATCACGTGTTGGTGTGGCCGGCCCTAGCGATATAGGCCGAATTGACCCTGTCCGGCCTGGCTGCCCCTCGTGTCCGCGACACTCGCCATGGGATCTACTTATCGCGACGAAAATGAGCTCCGGGTCACTCACGGCCTAACCGTACAGACGTCGATGTTAGCTCACGCGCGCAGACTGACAAGGAACCCGTGGAGGCAGCATACGAGGCTAAAGGTTACGTTTAGCGCAAGATCTCGAACGCACAAATCTGAGGGTTTCTCGCTCCTCGATCATACAATTTCATTTGTCTGTTGCATCGCCTTACATCCAAAGTTCGACTTCTCTGAATTGTTTCGAACCGCTGAATCTCTGAGGGTACATCTACCTCGAACAAGGACAGAACTCATGACCCTCAGCTTCCGCTCGCATGTGAGACAGATTTTCGGCATGGTCGCCATTGCCACGCTCACTTGTCTAACTCATGCCTCCGTTGCCCGGGCGCAGGATACGGAGGAGTTGTCCTTTGCGACAGACCCAACCTATCCTCCGTTTGAATTCAGCAAGGATGGGACACTGGTTGGCTTTGACATCGATCTACTCAGGGCCATCGGAAAAGCGTAAGCGCTGTTGTGGGACCACCTTTCGGGAGTGGTCGCGATCTGTGAGGTTGCCGATTCTGTATTGGGATCGGAGATCGGCTT
>NZ_JAMYKT010000056.1:0-9825 GCF_040317515.1 Mesorhizobium sp. M1428 | reverse complement strand
GTATCGGTGCTTCCGAGCGCTTCGAGATTACGGATCAGTTGGCTGGGTTAGGGAATAAGGCAGTAGGGCAGTAGGGCAGTTTTTTTTTAAAGGGCGCCCGAACCTCTGCCCTAGTGCCCTACTGCCCTACTGCCCTACTGCCCTACTGCCCTACTGCCCTACTGCCCTACTGCCCTACTGCCCTACTGCCCTACTGCCCTACTGCCTCATTTTCGGGGTTACATCCGGCAAAACTCTTCCCTATAAGGCCCTCCTAGCCTGATACCAGAATCGCGAGCACAACCGGCCGGGTCATCCCGTCCGGCTTTTTGTGCAAGCCGCCCGCCGAACGGACCTCGACATGCCAAGACGCACCGACATCAAGTCGATCCTGATCATCGGGGCCGGCCCCATCGTCATCGGCCAGGCCTGCGAGTTCGACTATTCCGGCACCCAGGCCTGCAAGGCACTGAAGGAAGAGGGCTTTCGCGTCATCCTGGTCAATTCCAACCCGGCCACCATCATGACCGACCCGGAACTGGCCGACGCCACCTACATCGAGCCGATCACGCCCGAAGTTGTCGCCAAGATCATCGCCAAGGAGCGGCCGGACGCGCTGCTGCCGACGATGGGCGGGCAGACCGCGCTCAACACCGCTTTGTCGCTGCGCCGCATGGGCGTGCTCGACCGCTATCAAGTAGAGATGATCGGCGCCGACGCGCACGCCATCGACAAGGCCGAGGACCGCGCGCTGTTTCGCGAGGCGATGAACAAGATCGGCCTGGAAACGCCGAAGTCGATGCTGGCCAACGCCACCGACGTCAAGAACGCCGACCGCAAGACGCATGAAGCCGAGCGCGCCGCGCTGAAGGCCGAGAAGCCCGAAAATCTCGACGCCGCGCTCGACGCGCTGGAGACGCGCTGGAACCTCGGCGAAGGCGACCGCAAGCAGCGCTATATCAGCCATGGCATGGCGATCGCAGCACAAGCGCTCGACCATGTCGGCCTGCCCGCCATTATCCGCCCCTCCTTCACCATGGGCGGCACCGGCGGCGGCATCGCCTATAACCGCGCCGAATTCTACGAGATCGTCCAGTCCGGCCTCGACGCCTCGCCGACCACCGAAGTGCTGATCGAGGAGAGCGTGCTCGGCTGGAAGGAGTACGAGATGGAGGTCGTCCGCGACAAGGCCGACAACTGCATCATCATCTGCTCGATCGAAAACATAGACCCGATGGGCGTGCATACGGGAGACTCGATCACCGTCGCCCCTGCCCTGACGCTGACCGACAAAGAATACCAGATGATGCGCAACGCCTCGATCGCGGTGCTGCGCGAGATCGGCGTCGAGACCGGCGGCTCCAACGTGCAGTTCGCCGTCAACCCGGCCGACGGCCGCCTGGTGGTGATCGAGATGAACCCGCGCGTCTCGCGCTCGTCGGCGCTGGCCTCCAAGGCGACCGGTTTTCCGATCGCCAAGATCGCCGCCAAGCTCGCCGTCGGCTACACGCTGGACGAGCTCGAGAACGACATCACCGGCGGCGCCACGCCGGCCTCGTTCGAGCCGAGCATCGACTATGTCGTGACCAAAATCCCGCGCTTCGCCTTCGAGAAATTCCCCGGCGCCGAGCCGGTGCTGACCACCTCGATGAAGTCGGTCGGCGAGGTCATGGCCATCGGCCGCACCTTCCAGGAGTCGCTGCAGAAGGCGCTACGCGGGCTGGAGACCGGCCTGACCGGTCTGGACGAGATCGAGATCCCCGGCATCGGCCACGGGAACGCGCCGGCCAGCCATGTCGATGACCGCAACGCTATCCGCGCCGCTCTGGGCACGCCAACGCCCGACCGGCTGCGCATGGTGGCGCAAGCGATCCGTATGGGCACCTCGCTGGAAGACGTGCACGCCATGTGCAAGATCGACCCGTGGTTCCTCGAGCAGATCGCCGGCATCCTCGCCATGGAGGATCGCATCCGCGAGCACGGTATCCCGGAGGACGCCGCCAATCTGCGCATGCTGAAGGCGATGGGTTTTTCGGACGCGCGCCTCGCGTCGCTGGTCAGGAAGGATGTCGAAGAGATCCAGAAGATACGCGACAAGCTCGACGTTCATCCCGTCTACAAGCGCATCGACACGTGCGCCGCCGAGTTCGCCTCGCCTACCGCCTACATGTACTCGACCTATGAGGTGCCGTTTGCCGGTGCGCTAGCCAACGAGGCGCAGGTCTCCTCGCGCAAAAAGGTCGTCATCCTCGGCGGCGGCCCCAACCGCATCGGCCAGGGCATCGAGTTCGACTATTGCTGCTGCCATGCCGCCTTTGCGCTGCGTGACGCCGGCTTCGAGGCGATCATGGTCAACTGCAACCCGGAGACCGTGTCGACCGACTACGACACCTCCGACCGGCTCTATTTCGAGCCGCTGACGCCGGAGGACGTGCTGGAGATCCTGCGCGCCGAGCAGGCGTCCGGCGAACTGGTCGGCGTCATCGTCCAGTTCGGCGGCCAGACGCCGCTGAAGCTGGCGGATGCGCTGGAGAAGGCCGGCATCCCGATCCTCGGCACCTCGCCCGACATGATCGATCTGGCCGAGGACCGCGACCGCTTCCAGAAGCTTTTGCACAAGCTCGGCCTCAGCCAGCCGAAGAACGGCATCGCCTATTCGGTCGAGCAGGCCCGCCTCGTCGCCGGCGAGCTCGGCTTCCCGCTGGTCGTGCGCCCGTCCTATGTGCTCGGCGGCCGCGCCATGCAGATCATCCACGACGAGAGCATGCTGCAATCCTATTTGCTCGACACCGTGCCCGGCCTGGTACCGGAGGACATCAAGCAGAAATACCCCAACGACAAGACCGGCCAGATCAACACGCTCTTGGGCAAGAACCCGCTTCTGTTCGACACCTATCTGTCAGGCGCCATCGAGGTTGACGTCGATTGCCTCTGCGACGGCAGGTCGACCTACGTCTCCGGCATCCTGGAACACATCGAGGAAGCCGGCATCCATTCGGGCGACTCGGCCTGCTCGCTGCCGGTGCACTCGCTGCCTTCGGAGCTTGTCGACGAGCTCGAGCGCCAGACGGCCGCCCTTGCCCGCGCGCTCAATGTCGGCGGCCTGATGAACGTGCAATATGCGATCAAGGACGGCACGGTCTATGTGCTGGAGGTCAACCCGCGCGCATCACGCACTGTGCCCTTTGTCGCCAAGACCATCGGGCGTCCGATTGCAAAGATTGCTGCCCGCATCATGGCCGGCGAGAGCCTGGAAGACGCCTTCGCCCATTACGGCGCCATGCCGGACCCGCGCAATCCCGGCCACATCGCGGTCAAGGAAGCGGTGTTCCCCTTCGCCCGCTTCCCCGGCGTCGACATATTGCTCGGACCGGAAATGCGCTCGACCGGCGAGGTCATGGGCCTCGACCGCGACTTCGCGCTCGCCTTCGCCAAGAGCCAGCTAGGCGCCGGCGTCGACCTGCCGCGCTCCGGCACCCTGTTCGTCTCGGTGCGCGACGAAGACAAGAAAGGCATATTGCCGGCGGTCAAGCGCCTCGCCGGCCAGGGCTTCAAGGTGCTCGCCACCTCGGGCACCGCCCGCTTCCTCGCCGAAAACGGCGTCGCCGCTGAGAAAATCAACAAGGTGCTGGAAGGCCGCCCACACATCGAGGACGCCATCCGCAACCGCCAGGTGCAGATCGTCTTCAACACCACGGACGGCCAGAAGGCGGTGTCGGACTCCAAATCGCTGCGCCGGGCGACGCTGATGCAGAAGGTGCCGTATTACACGACGCTGTCGGGCGCGGCTGCGGTGGCTGAGGCGATTGCGGCGCTGAAGGCGGGGAGTTTAGAGGTTCGGCCGCTGCAGGAGTATTTTTCTTGAGCGTTGTATCATAAAATATCGGAGAGAATTGATATCGTTTTCTAGCCATCCATAGAATTGACTATCCGGATTGAGATCGAAAATGAATATTAATGGAACTTCGGGTTTTCCCTTGAGAACCTCTCAAATATCAACATTATTTTAGGAAAAAATGGGTGCGGAAAGAGCTTCCTGCTTAAGAATGTCGAACAGCATGTGAAATCTATCGGAACAATTGGAAATACCAGATACATAAGCCCGGAGAGAGGGGGCTTCGTCTCTTACGAAGCGGGAATTGAACAAGCCATCATCAATAATTTGAATTGGATGAGCGATAATAGGCGGAAAAATCAGTCTGAGAATTTTAGGCAACAGAGCGCGTACTTATTCAGGCAGCTTGAATTACTTGAGCTTAGAGCTATCGAGAAAGACCAACTAAAGCTTGGATATACACCCCGAACGTTCGATGCAACGGTCGACCAAATAAACACCCTCCTCGATCGAGTGCGAATCGAACGCGAAAAATCTAAAGCCTTTTTGATCAAAGACAAAGAGACTGATGCGGCGATAACCTCTGAGAGCTTGAGTAGCGGTGAATCTGAGCTGGTTTCTCTCGGAATAGAATTTTTGTCTTTCGTCTCCGAGGCACAGCAAGACAAGGCTAATTTGCTGTTTATCGACGAACCAGACGCCCATCTTCACCCAGACCTTCAGGACAGATTGGCTAAGTTCTTGGTAAAGATTGTAAAAGCAAAGCCAGTCAAATTAATCATAGCAACTCATAGCACTGCGCTGGTGTCAAGTTTATCTTCACGAGCCGACGTTAACATCGCATTTATGAGGCGAAAGGATACAAAACTTTCATTCAAACCGGTGTCGGATGTTGACCGCAGTATCCTTCCAATCTTCGGCGCACATCCCCTATCCAATGTTTTCAACGAAGCCCCGATCCTACTGATCGAGGGAGAGGATGATGAGCGGGTGTGGCAGCAGGCCGTTAGGTCTTCTAATGGTCGCATTCGGGTCTATCCGTGCGCCATCGATGGCGGAGCCCACTTCGCGGATTTTGAAACGGAAGTGAACAACGTGATCGAAGCTGTTTATGACAATGCGAAAGCTTTTTCACTTCGAGACAGGGACCTCCAACCCGCTGAAATTGACGATTTTGGGCACGTGGTTCGAATGCGACTTTCGTGTCGAGCGGCAGAGAATCTAATGCTTAGCGACGAAGTGCTTGCTAGCACAGGAGTCACTTGGCCAGGTTTGGAAACACTCATCGGAAGTTGGTTAAAGGTGAACCAGGACCATCAATACTATGCAGCCATGCAGGAGTTTGTTGATGGTGGCCTTGATCGAAAGGTCCACGATCTTAAGTCCATCCGAAATATTTTGGTGGGTTTGATGTCCAATAAGCCGTGGGAAGTTCTTGTCGGACGAGCGATCGCTGCACTCGCCAATGGCAAACCTGCCAAAGGTCCAGTCGCGCCGGGAAGCCTGTCCGACTATCTCGGCGAGAAAGTGAGAGACCTCATCTTGGGTCTTGCTCAGCAGCCTCAAGCCGCGTGAACCACCCCCTCACGCCACAGCCACACACTCGATCTCGATAACAAACTCCATCGGCCATGGAGCCGCCGGCACAAAGCTGCGCGTCAGCGAGGTGCCTGCTGACCCAGGCAGTATTTCAGCTCCTTCAGCGACGCCTCGGTCTGCGACGCGCCATCCCGCACCTTGCGAACGCCAGTGCCGACGCTCGCCTCAGTTCAGAAAACCAATAAACCGCCCCGCAAACAGCACCGACGTCCACAGCACCAGCGAGAGCACAGCCAGGATGGTGACGGTCCCACCGGCCGGCTCGTCACCGTCTTTTGCGCGGCGTATGAAGACGAGGAAGTTGATGCCGGCGAGAAGGATAAGCCCCATCTTGGCGAGGAAGATCGGCATCGCCGCATATTCGCTCGCCCTGACTGAAAACAGCAGCGACCCCGTGACAAGCGCACCGGCGAACGCGCCCAATGCGGTGCGGCGCAGCAGCGCCACGAACGCCGCCTGCGGCAGCGCGCGGAAGGCGCCGAGGACCCTGAGGTCCATCAGCCAGACGCTGGTCAGCAGCGCGCCGATCGACATGATGTGCAGCGCATTGACGATGGGGTAGGCGACGAAGGAGGCCTTCAGTCCCCGCACCAAAGCGAGTTGCTCGATGCCGGCGAAAAGCCCGTCCATTCAGGCCGGCGGCACGCGGTCGGGATAGACGTCATAGGTCTTGCCGCCGACGATGATGCGGACTGCTTTCATGCGCTTTTCGCTCTCGTCGCGCGAGCGATGGCCGATCGCCGTCACGTCGTCGCCGACCTTGGCAACCTCCTCGGTGAAGCCGGCGGCAATGGTGCGGGAGGGCGGTGCCATCTCCACCCGCCACACCTCGCCCTCGGCGTCGACATCCAGCGTGGCATGCGGATTGCCGACATAGATGGCTATGATCTTGCCCTTGAGTTCGAAGAACCCGTCCTGCGTCCACGACCAGCCATGATGGGCATAGGCCGCGGTGGCGGCGACAAGCATCACCGCCGCTGGCAGCGTGACGCTCCGGTTGAAAGGTGACAGCATCGCTCGTCTCCTCGGTTCGGGCATAAAAGGGTAGGTCAGCGCGCGGCAGCGTCAAACCACATGAGGGCCTTTTGGGTCGCAGCGCTCCACAGCCATGGAAACGGCATGGATCCTAGGGTCTGCGCTCCGCTTCGCGTTCGCTCCGCCCTGGGATGACGAAGCGAGGGGAGGTTTCCAGCCAATCTCCAACGTCCGCGATTGGCCTTATGCCACGTCCCTTCGTCATCCTAGGGCGGAGCAGGAGCGAAGCGACGTCGCGGAGACCCTAGGATCCATGCCGTTACCTTCGAGCGTCGCAGCCTCCGCTGAGCATCGCCGCACTTACCGAGGCGATCGCCGCCCCTCACCCCGCCCAATCCACCTCGATCATCCCCAGCCGCTGATAAAGCCGCACCGCAGCCGCGTTCTCGACAGTATTGGTCTTGAGGTCGACATGCGCCGAGCCCCTTGCATGAAACGCCGCGAACGCGTGCCGCATCAGCGCTTCGGCGATGCCCTTGCCGCGCGCCTCGGGGTGGACCGCAAGGTCCTTGACGAAAGCCCGCGTCCAGCAGAGCGCCGCACCCGCCAGCCGGCCCTTGCGGTCGATGACCAGGAAACACAAAGCCGGGTCGAATTCCGCGTCGCCCGAAATGCGCGGCCACCATTGGTCGAACGGCCCGTCGGCGCCGTCGTCGAACACCGCCGTCAACAGCGCATGCAAGGCGAGTGCATCGGCGGCTTCGAAGGCGCGCATGAAAAAACCTTCCGGCCAGCGCGGCGCCAGAAGCGTGTCGTCGAGGATCTTGCGCAGGCGGATGTCGTTTGGCGCCGGTGGGCGCGGCTCAGGCATCGGGCTGCATGCGGCGGCGCAGGCTGTCGCTGCCGAGGCCGGTTTCGCCCAGCATCCCCTTGCGCTTGGCGTCATAGTAATAGCCGCTCTGGTAGAGCCGGTCGGCGCGCTTGGGGTTGCCGCCCGACACCAGCCAGGCGCCGCGCAGATATTTCACCGCATATTTCAAATTGGTCTCGGCGTCGAACAGGCCGCTCGCCGGTCCGTCATAGCCCATGCCACGCGCCGTCGCGTGCTTGATCTGCATCAACCCCCAATGGCCGTGATTGTAGGCTTTCGGGTTGAAGGTGCTCTCGCGGTTGACGACGCTGCGCACCAGATCGACCGGCACCTGGTAAAGCGCGGAATATTTCTCGATCAGCCGCTCGATCTCGCTGCGGGCGCCGGCATTCGACTGGCCCTCGGTGGGGTCGGTCGCGGCCAGAACGGCCGGGTTTTGCGGCACCGTGTAGGAAACCGGCTGAACGCCGGGCATGGCTGCGGTCTGTTCGGTGACCGGCATGGCGACAGCGGGTGTCGGGGCGACTGGCTGGGCATTGGCGGTCATGACGGCGGGGGTAGTTGCCGCCAGCGGCGTCGGCCCGGCAAAGGCGGCGGCCGGCTCGATCGGCAGCGCCGCCACCTGGGCGACGCCGGACGGCTCCGGCAGCACCGAAACCGTGTCGGGCAGCGCCAGCGTGAAGCCGGCATCGGTGTTGGCCGTGTTTTCGGTGAAGGCCGGCGCCGGGGTCACCGGCGAAGTCGAGGTGCAACCACTGAGAGCAGCCACGGCCAACACCGCCGCTAGGACGGGAAAGAGGAATTTTGCTGGCAAGCGGCGCTCGGGTCCGGTTCGTCGGGTGTTAAGAAGTCCTTACACCAGCATCTTTCCCCGGGCAATCCGCGGTAGACGGTGGTTTTCGGGTGGCGAGCCGGGCCGGGAAATGCGATATTGTTCTGGATTTGTACTTCGAAGGATTCCGGAAAGGAGCACGCCATGGACGCCTCTCATGCCACCACCGGCCACGCGGTCTTCGAAACCGTGCTCGGCTTCATGGGCATCGCCTGGAGTGATGCCGGACTGACCCGGCTCTGCCTGCCGCAGCGCAATCGCGACGCGGTGGAGCGCCGGCTGTTGCGCCATGCCGCCGCCGACCAGGCAGCACAGCCCGAGCCGCAATGGGTTACCGAGCTGACCACCTCGATCAAGGCCTATGCCGCCGGCGAGGACATCGATTTCTCCAACGTACCGGTCGATCTCAGCGGCGTCGACGAGTTCCGCCTGGCGATCTATGACGCGGCGCGAAAGCTCGGCTTCGGCGAAACCACCACCTATGGCGAACTGGCCAAACGCGCCGGCCATGCCGGGCTGGCGCGTGAGACGGGCGCCGCACTCGGCGCCAACCCGGTGCCGCTGGTCATCCCCTGTCACCGCATCCTTGCCGCCGGCGGCAAGATCGGCGGCTTTTCCGCCCCCGGCGGCTCGGCTACCAAGGAAAAGATGCTGGCCATGGAAGGCGTGCGCGTCGGCCCGCCGCCGCCGGCGCAGGTGTCGTTCGGGTTCTAGGGTTTATCGATGTTCAGGTGATGCCGACATCCCGGCCCGTCGTCTCAACTCCTAATCCGGAAGCAGGCGCCGGCGGAAGCGGCGGTCGATCTCCACCCGCTTGCATTTGTAGACGGTGCAGGAATTCGTATCGGCGCTCGGCACCGAGGCCCGCGCCCTGACTTCGCCAATGTCGCAGAATTGCTGGCTCCGCACGTAGCGGTCGTAGAGCGCCAGCCCCGGCACGCGCGCCGATCTGTAGCGCAGGATGACCGCACCCTCGCGCGCAATCGTCGCCTGCACCTTGCCGCAGCTCATGCGGGTCGGGTCGTAGCGCGAGACCGCCTGCGCCTCGGCGGCCACCAGCGTCAGGCAAGCGGCAAGCAGAACGATTCTCATGGCCCCTCTCCCCAAAACCCGGTCGCGCCCGAAGCCGGCGCGGTCCTCCCGCGTCAGGCGCGCAACAACGACGCTCTCACGCGATTGGGGCGGCCGTTGGGCAGCGTTGCCGCCGCGCCATTTTCCGCCCTGTCTTGTTTTTTGCACGAAAGCATATTATATGCCGTCCATTGATATTTCGGCCGATCGATCCGGGCCTCGCGATATTCGCGTTTGCTGACGTTCTATCTCCAAAATCTCGATACAAACCGGCTGGGTTTCGGTCCAGTCAAACTAAAGCAAACGTAAAGGACTATCGAAATGGCAACAGGTACGGTCAAGTGGTTTAATTCCACCAAGGGTTTCGGCTTCATTCAGCCTGACAGCGGCGGCGCGGACGTTTTCGTCCACATCTCCGCAGTCGAGCGTGCTGGACTGTCGACCCTGGTCGAAGGCCAGAAGATCAACTTCGAGATCGAGCAGGACCGCCGCACTGGCAAGTCGTCCGCTGGATCTCTGAGCAAGGCAGCCTGATTTTGCGAATGGCGCGCCCCGGGCGCTAGCCCCGGGGGCGCGGCAAGAGCCCGATGTTATGGCGGTGGCGCGAGCAGCGCGCCCGCGCGGCAGACCCCCCCAACCCCAAACACCACAATGCTGGCGGCC
>NZ_JAMYKT010000055.1:0-11373 GCF_040317515.1 Mesorhizobium sp. M1428 | reverse complement strand
TCATTCAACCCTCCTTCGGCTTTTCCGGCCGAAATAGAATCGAGCTTCGCCGCAAAGCGCAACCCAGATGTGTGAATGCGATAGCGATCGACGGGGTAGAGGAAGGGTGCGAGCCTATTGCAGCCAACGCTCCTCAACCAGACTCCCTCCTTCTCCCGCCGTCAGCGGGCTCCCTTCCTCTCCCTCCGGAGGGGGGAGAGGTGGCTCGGCGAAGCCGAGACGGAGTGGGGGAAGGCGGTCCTCAAACGCCAAGCCGCTGATAAGTAAGCGCGACCGAGCCGGTATGATATCAGCGTGAGTCAGATAAATCACGGTCTCGTACCGGCCGGCACTACCTACAGCGCCGACAGTTTGAGCTCGATCCGCTCGGCCGGGAAGCGTGACTCCGAAAACTGGATAGGCCGACCGTCGGGCGTGACGTTGACGGCGACCGTGACCAGCACGATGGCGCCGGGCTGCAGGTCGAGGTCAGCAAGGTCGGCGGCATCGGCATGGCGCGCCGACAGCACGGTCGATTGCCGGAGATAGTCGTCAATGCCGAAACGTGCCAGCGATGCGGTGATCGAACCGGTTTCCGCCATGGCGGCATCGATGCCGGCAAAGCGGCTGGCATCGAACCAGCCGGCCGCGCGGGACACCGGCATTCCATCGGCTTCGCCGCGCGTTTCCAGGCGTATCACATCGGCCCCCTTCGCAAGGCCCAAGCCCTCTGCGACACGACGGTCGGCGGGCTCGACCGATGACGCGAGCAAGGTGATATGCCGCTCGGACGCCTGTCCTTGCAATCCCTCGGAAAAGCGGGTGCGGGCGCCGATCGGATAGGACAGGCGCCTGCGCGACAGCACGAAGGTGCCGCGCCCCTGCTCCGCCCTGAGCACGCCCTCCTGCACCAGCGCTGCGATAGCGCTGCGCACCGTGTGACGGTTGACGCCATAGCGTCCGGCCAACGCGATCTCGGGCGGCAGCGCGGCATTCTCGGGAAAATCGCCGACGGCGATTGAATGCAGGATCTGGTCGGCGATCTGTCGCCACAGCGCGACACCGCTGCGCCGCTCGATGCTGTTGGCTTGTCCGATCATTTCCGCCCCCGATCTTTTTTGCCCCAGACATTTTCCTCGTGTCATGCACTCGTCATGGACACGCATTAGAAAATAGATATAATTTGTATAGTTGTCTATATCAATAGACAAGTTTTTGGTGACAAGGGACTATTAACCATGCGAGGACGGGAAGCGCGAGAGCAGGCCGAGCGCAAGGCCGTGATGGCGACGCTGTCACAATCGACCGGCGACGACATCGTCCGCCTGTGGGACGAAGCCGGCCTGCCTTGCGAAGCGGAACTTCTGCGTGGCCCCGAAACCGGCTTGGTCACGGTACGTGGCCGCATCGGCGGCGGCGGCGCTCCCTTCAATGTCGGCGAGGCGACGGTCACCCGTGCCACGGTACGGCTTGCGTCCGGCCATGTCGGCCACTGCTATGCGCTCGGCCGCGACAAGCAGAAGGCAAGGCTGGCGGCAATCGCCGACGCGCTCTGGCAGGACCCGGCCCACCGCAACGAGGTCGAGACCAAGGTCGTCGCGCCCTTGCAGGCCGCACTGGCCAAGGCACGTGACCAGCGCCGCGCCGAGACGGCTGCGACCAAGGTCGATTTCTTCACCATGGTGCGCGGAGAAGACTGATGGATATCGCCACTCAATCCATCGAAGGCGGCTTCGCCGATCCGGTATTCAACGCCCAGACCGTATTCCGCGCCGTCATGGACGCGATGGCGCGGCCGGGCAGCGTGCAGCCGCTGCCGGCCCTCGCCCACCCGCCGGCGCCGCTATCGGCCACCGCCGGGGCCGTCGCGCTGGCGTTGTGCGACAACGACACGCCGCTCTGGCTCGACCCGGCCTTGCAGGGATCGGCAGCGGTGAAATCCTGGCTTGGCTTCCATACCGGGGCGCCGCTGGCCAACACCCCGGCCGACGCGCATTTCGCGCTGATCGCCACGGCGGCCGAGATGATGGCGCTCGACGGGTTTTCGCAAGGCACCCAGGATTATCCCGACCGTTCCACGACGCTGATTCTCGGGGTCGGCGATCTCGTCTCCGGCGCTCCGCTGCTGCTCGAAGGCCCCGGCATCGAGAAGACGGCGACGATCGCGCCTGCGCAAATGCCGCGTCATTTCGTCGAGCAATGGAAGCAGAACAATCAGCGCTTTCCGCGTGGCGTCGACATCATCCTCGCCACGTCCGACGCGATTGCCTGCCTGCCGCGCACGACGCGCATCAAGACGATGGAGGCATAGCATGTACGTTGCGGTAAAGGGTGGCGAAGCGGCCATTCGCAATGCTCACAAACTGCTCGCCGACCGCCGGCGCGGCGACCGATCGGTGCCCGCACTTCGCCTCGACCAGATCGTCGAGCAGCTGGCGCTGGGCGTCGACCGGGTGATGAGCGAAGGTTCGCTCTACGACAGGGAATTGGCGGCACTGGCCATCGTCCAGGCGCGCGGCGACATGATCGAGGCGATCTTCCTGGTTCGCGCCTATCGCACGACGCTGCCGCGTTTCGGCTACACCAGGGCGATCGACACCGGCACGATGCTGGTCGAGCGGCGCGTGTCGGCGACCTACAAGGACCTGCCCGGCGGCCAGTTGCTCGGCCCGACTTTCGACTACACCCATCGGCTGCTCGATCCCGAGCTTGCCGCCGGCGGCGATGTCGCCGAACCGGAACAGCGTGCCGGCGAAGCGGAGGCGATGCCGCGCGTCTCCGCCATCCTCGCCCGCGAAGGCCTGATCGAGCCCGACGGCGACATGCCAGGTGATCATGTCCCCGGCGACATCACCCGCGAGCCGCTCGAATTCCCGATGGCGCGTGACATCCGCCTGCAGGCGCTGTCGCGCGGCGACGAGGGGTTTCTGCTGGCGCTCGGCTATTCCACCCAGCGCGGCTACGCGCGCAACCATCCCTTCGTCGGCGAGGTTCGCATCGGCGAGGTCGAACTCGAACTGGACGTGCCGGAACTGCCCTTTGCCGTGCCGCTCGGCAGCATCCGCGTCACCGAATGCCAGATGGTCAACCAGTTCAAGGGCTCGGCCAAGGCGCCGCCGCAATTCACCCGCGGCTACGGCCTTGTCTTCGGCCAGAGCGAGCGCAAGGCGATGGCCATGGCGCTATGCGACCGCGCGCTGCGCGCCTCGGAGTTCGGGGAGGACGTCGTTGCCGCCGCGCAGGACGAGGAGTTCGTCATCTCGCATTCCGACAATGTCCAGGCGACCGGCTTCGTCGAGCATCTGAAGCTGCCGCACTATGTCGACTTCCAGGCCGAGCTCGACCTCGTGCGCCGCATGCGCGCCGAGCACGACGCTCGCGAAAATGCCGGCAAGGGCGAAGAGAAGAGGCAAGCCGCGGAATGACTTCAGTTAGCTCCACCACCGTGACTTCCCCCGTCTGGGGAATGGCCTCCGGATCCGCCGTAACCGCTACTGCTGCCGACGGTCTCGCCTTGCGCGCCTTCCCTCGGCTCAGGAAGAACCATTCTACGAAGCACAAAGGCAACCACCCCGACGAACACCAGCAACAGTATTCCGAGGCGCATCCATCCGATCGGGGTCATCGGAGCCCAGCCCCTTTTACGTGTCTTGGAACTCAATTCGGTAGCACAGAGCGGAAGCGATCGCCATGACCGACATCGCCACCTACAACTTCGCCTATCTCGACGAACAGACCAAGCGGATGATCCGCCGCGCCATCCTCAAGGGCATCGCCATCCCTGGCTATCAGGTGCCGTTCGCGTCGCGCGAAATGCCGATGCCCTATGGCTGGGGCACCGGCGGCGTGCAGGTCACGGCTTCGATCATCGGCCCGGACGATGTGCTCAAGGTCATCGACCAGGGCGCCGACGACACCACCAATGCGGTTTCGATCCGCGCTTTCTTCAAGAAGGTCGCCAATGTCGCGGTCACCACCGAGACGGCGAAGGCGACGATCATCCAGACGCGTCACCGCATCCCCGAGTATCCGCTGAGTGCCGGCCAGGTGCTGGTCTACCAGGTGCCGATCCCCGAGCCGCTGCGCTTCCTCGAGCCGCGCGAAACGGAGACGCGCAAAATGCATGCGCTGGAGGAATATGGCCTCATGCATGTGAAGCTCTACGAGGACATCGCCAGGCACGGCCGCATCGCCACCACCTATGCCTATCCGGTCAAGGTGGAGGGCCGCTATGTGATGGATCCGTCGCCGACACCGAAATTCGACAATCCGAAGATGCACCGTTCGCCGGCTTTGCAATTGTTCGGCGCGGGCCGCGAAAAGCGCATCTATGCACTGCCGCCCTTCACCGACGTCGTCAGCCTCGACTTCGAGGATCATCCGTTCGAGGTGCAGACCTTCGACCAGCCCTGCGCGCTGTGCGCGGCCGAGAACGTCTATCTCGACGAAGTCATCCTCGACGACCATGGCGGCCACATGTTCGTCTGCTCCGACACGGATCATTGCGAGAAGCGGCGGGCCGAAGGCCATCGCGGCCACCTTGCGCCCGAGACCCCCCTTGCCCAGGAAAAAACGGAGCCGGCGCAATGACCGACGAACCGCTGCTGCGCGTTTCGGCGCTGTCCAAATTCTACGGCTCGCGGGTCGGCTGCGAGAACGTCACCTTTGACCTCTGGCCGGGCGAAGTGCTGGCGGTGGTCGGCGAATCCGGTTCCGGCAAGACAACTTTGCTCAACTGCCTGTCGACGCGGTTGCTGCCCTCTTCAGGCACCGCCAGCTACCGCATGCGCGACGGCCAGTTCCGTGAGCTTTACCGCATGAGCGAGGCCGAGCGCCGCTTCCTGATGCGCACCGACTGGGGCTTCGTCCACCAGAACCCCGCCGACGGGTTGCGCATGACGGTGTCGGCCGGCGCCAATGTCGGCGAACGGCTGATGGCGGTCGGCGACCGCCACTATGGAAAAATCCGCGCCACGGCCGTCGACTGGCTGTCGCGCGTCGAGATCGACGAAGACCGCATCGACGACGAGCCTCGCGCCTTTTCCGGCGGCATGCGCCAGCGCCTGCAGATCGCCCGCAATCTCGTTACCGGGCCGCGGCTGGTGTTCATGGACGAGCCGACCGGCGGCCTCGATGTTTCGGTGCAGGCGCGCCTGCTCGACCTGCTGCGCGGCCTTGTCACCGATCTCGGCCTCGCTGCCATCGTCGTCACCCACGATCTCGCCGTGGCGCGGCTGTTGTCGCAGCGCATGATGGTGATGAAGGACGGCCGCGTCGTCGAAAGCGGCCTCACCGACCGCGTCCTCGACGATCCGCGCGCGCCCTACACCCAGCTTCTTGTTTCTTCCATTCTGCAGGTGTGAAGATGGCAACCCCGCTCGTTGTCTCCGATGTCGCCAAGAGCTTCACCATGCATCTGCGCGACGGCATCAAACTGCCGGTGGTCGCCGGTGTCTCGTTCGCGATCAGGGCCGGCGAATGCGCCGTGCTCGGCGGCCCGTCCGGCGCCGGCAAGAGCTCGATCCTGAAAATGCTCTACGGCAATTATGCCGTCGATGAAGGCCAGATCATCGTCCAGCATGAGGGTGGGCTCATCGATCTCGCCACGGCCAGCCCGCGCACCGTGCTTGCGGTGCGCCGGCTCACCATCGGCTATGTCAGCCAGTTCCTGCGCACTGTACCGCGCGTCTCGGCGCTCGATGTCGTCGCCGAACCGCTGGTCGAGCGCGGCGAAGAGCGCGAGGTCGCGCGCGAAAAGGCGCGCGCCTTGCTGGCGCAGCTGAACCTGCCGGAAAAACTCTGGGCGCTGCCGCCGGCAACCTTCTCCGGCGGCGAGCAGCAGCGCGTCAACATCGCGCGCGGCTTCATCACCGACCATCCGATCCTGCTGCTCGACGAGCCGACCGCCTCGCTCGACGCCAGGAACCGCGACGTGGTGATTTCCCTGATCGCCGCCAAGAAGGCGGCGGGCGTCGCTTTGCTCGGCATCTTCCACGATCACGACGTACGTGAGGCGGTCGCCGACCGCGTCATCGACGTGACCGCCTTCGCTGCCGGGAAAATCGCCGCATGACCAGGAAGCTGTCGGAGGCGCCGCTGGTCCACGAGACGGCGGAAGTCGAGAACTCGACGCTTGGCCGCTGGACCGAGATCGCCGAGCGCAGCCGGGTTTCCGAAAGCATAATCGGCGACTATTCCTACATGATGCAGGACTGCGGCGTCTGGTGCGCGACGATCGGCAAATTCGCCAACATCGCCGCAAGCGTCCGCATCAATGCCACAAATCATCCGACCTGGCGGCCGACGCTGCACCATTTCACCTATCGCGCTTCGGACTATTGGGACGACGCCGAACACGAGAGCGAGTTTTTCGCTCAGCGCCGCGCCAAACGCGTCACCATCGGTCATGACACCTGGCTCGGCCATGGCTCGACCATCCTGCCCGGTATTACCGTCGGCGACGGCGCGGCGGTCGGTGCCGGGGCGGTGGTGTCGAAGGACGTCGCTCCCTACACCATCGTCGGCGGCGTGCCGGCCAAGCCGATCCGCGAACGCTTCGACCGCCGCACCGCAGAGCGCTACCAGGCGCTCGCCTGGTGGGATTGGGACCACGCAAGGCTGCGCGCCGCCCTCGACGATTTTCGGGAGCTGTCGGCGGAGGCTTTCCTGGAGAAGTATGGCGGCTGAGGGTCGTGAAATGGTGAATAGTGAATGGGGGCAGCGGACAGGTTTCGAGGCTCAGGAAAGCCTTTCTTATCACCATTCACCATTCACCATTCACCATTCACCATTCACGCGCTGGATTGGTCGCGCTGCTCCAGCCTGTGGACGTTAACAAAACTGACATCGTTCCGACACCGCAGGTTCACGTGGCTGCGCTAGCGAGGGTTAATAGACCTTCAATTGCGATTGGACTGGAGCCTGCACCATGTCAGCTACGCTCGAAATCCGCGGCGTCACCCGCCGGTTCGGCAAGAACACCGCCGTCAGCAACGTTCACATCGCGATCCCGCAAGGCCAGATGGTCGGTATCATCGGTCGCTCCGGCGCCGGCAAATCGACGCTGCTGCGCATGATCAACCGTCTCATCGATCCGAGCCAGGGATCCATCCTGTTCGACGGCGTCGAGGTCTCCGGGTTGCGCGGCTCGCCGCTCCGGCGATGGCAGCGCGACTGCGCCATGATCTTCCAGCAGTTCAATCTGGTGCCGCGCCTCGACGTGCTGACCAATGTGCTGCTCGGCCGGCTCAACCACCGCTCGACCCTGTCCAACCTGTTCGGCATGTTTTCCCGCGGCGAATGCGCCGAAGCGGTGGCTGCCCTCGAGCGCCTCGACATTGCCCGCACCGCGCTGCAGCCTGCCGGCACGCTTTCCGGCGGCCAGCAGCAGCGCGTTGCGATTGCGCGCGCCATGATGCAGCAGCCGAAGGTGCTGCTGGCCGATGAGCCGATCGCTTCACTCGATCCGCTTAACGCCAAGGTGGTGATGGATTCGCTGCAGGACATCAATTTGCGCGAAGGCATCACCGTCATCACCAATCTGCACACGCTCGACACGGCCCGCACCTATTGCAACCGCATCATCGGCATGGCCGCCGGCAAGGTCGTCTTCGACGGCCCGCCCGAAGCCCTCAACCGCGAGGCGGTGCGCACGGTCTACGGCGCCGACGGCAATGGCGGCGAGATCTCCGAGGCCATCACCTCGACCAGTGTCGCCATCAAACAGAAAATCGCTGCATCCGCCGGACCGCTCGAGCCAGCGTTTCCTGGTTACTGAGAACGGCCTGATCGCCCGCCCGCGTCAAAGGCACCTGTCAAAAAATTCGAACGCTACCGGCGCGAGGCCGGGACCAACAGGAGAGAGATAATGTTCAGGAAGATGGTTTTTGGCGCCGTTTCATTGCTCGCCATCGCGGCAAGCGCCGCTCACGCCCAGGATATCAAGGAATTCCGCATCGGCATCCTTGGTGGTGAAAACGAAGCGGACCGGCTGCGCAACTTTCAGTGCCTCGCCGATCACATGAAGTCCGAATTCGGCTTCGAAAAGGTCTCGCTGTTCCCGGCCGCCGACTATGATGGCGTGATCCAGGGCCTGCTCGGCGGCACCCTCGATTTCGCCGAGCTTGGCGCGTCGGGCTATGCCAGCGTCTACCTCAAGGATCCGAACGCCGTGACCCCGATCCTCACCACCCAGCAGACCGACGGCGCGACCGGCTATTATTCGATCGGCCTGGCGCTGAAGTCGTCCGGCATCACCGACATCAAGTCGGCAAAGGGCAAGAAGCTCGGCTATGCCGACCCGGATTCGACCTCCGGCTACCTGATCCCGCTGACCCAGATCCCGAAGGACACGGGCGCTTCGAACGAGACCTTCTTCGCCTCGACCGAGTTCAATGGCGGCCACGAGAACAACCTCCTCGCCGTCCGCGACGGCAAGGTCGATGTTGCGGTTGACGATTCCTCGGGCATCGGCGACTTCAAGAACGGCTACACCTCCGGCACCTTCCACAAGGAAGTCGCCAAGGGCGCCGTCGACCCCAACGATTTTGTCGAAGTCTGGCGCTCCGGCTTGATCCCGAATGGCCCGCTGGTCGTGCGCACCGCGCTCGGCGGCGATATGAGCGCCAAGCTCGCCAACTTCTTCACCAGCCTGCCGGCCAAGGACAAGCCTTGCTTCGAGGCCATCGAAGGCGGCGATTTCACCGGCTACGTTCCGGTGAAGCCGGACTTCTACAGCGTCATCGTCGAAGCCCGCAAAGCCGCGATCGGCGGCTGACGACAATTGCGGAAAGGGCGGCGTCCATTAGAGCTACGTGCGTCCACTTGGACGCACAAAGTACGCTCTAACACTTAGATGCCGCATCGTGCTTTCCGAAAGTCGAACTTCGACTTTCGGGCCGATGCGGTCGCCGCCCTTTTTGCGTGTCCGCTCGTGACCCCATATGACCTTCGCCTCTACAATTCGTTCAGACGCGGTCCGGCAGGTAGCAGACGCCTGGCGACGCCAGAAGTCCTTGCGCCGGTTCTACACGGCGCTCGGCATCGGCTTGCTGCTTGTCGCCATGTGCACAGCCATGTGGTTCGCCGACGAGGCCAATGCCGGACATTTCTTCGATCGGCTGCCGCACATACTGGATTTCCTTAGCTGGCTTGTTCCCAAGGACTGGAACGACGTTTGGCGGGCGCTGTTCGACATCGCATCGCCGCACGACAAGGGCAGCCAGGAGTTCAACTTCCCGCTTGGCCGCGTCTATCTCTGGGGCGGCTTTTATCTACCCGAATATTTCGAGCTGATGCTCACCACGCTTAACGTGGCGCTGGTTTCCACTTTCATCGGCTTTGTCTTTGCGGTGCCCTTTTCCTTCATCGCGGCCCGCAATTTGACCCCCAGTCCGGTGCTCAGGCTCGTCGTCAAGCGCTTCATGGAACTGCTTCGCGCCTTCCCGGAGATCGTCATTGCCGGCCTGTTCGCAGCCATCCTCTCGACCGGCCCGGTCGCAGCCATCATCGCCATCGGCCTGCATTCGATCGGCGCCCTCGGCAAGCTCTTCTACGAGATCAACGAAAACATCGACATGCGCGCCGAAGAAGGCCTGCGCGCTGTCGGCGCGAACTGGTTCGAGCGCGTGCGCTTCGCCGGCCTGCCACAGGTGCTGCCGAATTTCATGTCCTACACTCTGCTCAGGATCGAGATCAATGTCCGCATCTCGACCATCATCGGCGCGGTCGGCGGTGGCGGCATCGGCGAGGAACTGAAGCTCTCCATCTCGCGCGGCTTCGGCGCCAAAACGCTTGCACTGGTGCTGCTGCTGTTCACGACGATCTTCCTCGTCGACCAGTTCTCTGCCTGGCTACGCCGCAAGCTCGTCGGCGAGCAGGCATTCATGATGGGCGCCTGACCATGATCCCAAAAAGCATGCCCTCGGGCCTGGCCAGAGGGTGGATTCCGGTTTTTGGAAAAGATCATGGCAAATCAACACGAAGACTGCCCATGGCCACGATGACCGCCGATGAGATTCAGGCGATCGAGGAGCGCTTTCCCCAAGTGTTCCGGCGGCCCCTGTACAAACGCTTCGGCCCGCTGGTCCTGTTCACCGGCATCCTGCTCTACCTCCTCTACGCCTTGTGGTTCTTCAGCCTGCCGCAAGTTCTGAGGGAATCGCACTGGGAGCGCCTGCCGCTCTTCCTGACGCAATGGATCAGCTACGATCTGCAGCCGGAATTCCGCCTCGACCAGCCTCAGATCACACCCAGATACCCGCGTTTTTCGGCGCTCGGCGAAGACCCGCATCCCGATTGGGTCATCACCAATGCCAACGGCTCCTACACCATCCTGATCGACGGCCGAGCCAAATCCGTCACCTTCGACAAGGCCGAGGCGACGCTGGTCGCCAATGGCCAGGCGGTGCCGGTGTCGTTGACCAGCGGCAAACCCGTAATATCCGGCCCTGTGCCCGAGTGGATCACCGCGCACGACGATGAGATCGTCGCCAGAATGGGCTTTGCCGGCGAGGTCCGGATAACCGTCGATCGCGTCAAGGTCCGCAAGCGCTTCCTCGGCTGGGCGAATTTCGTCTTCGACACACGCTCGCCCTTTTTCGGCAAGTCGCCCGGCGAGGTGGTCTCGTTGCTCATGTCCGGGCCCCAGCTCAAGCCGGGCACATCGAACATTGCGCTGGCTGCCGACAATATCTGGAACAACGCCCAATGGCAGCATGGCGACGTCTGGACGAAGCTGTTCCAGACCATCGTCATGGCATTTCTCGGCACCTTGCTCGGCGGCATCGTTGCCTTCCCGCTCGCCTTCTTCGCCGCCCGCAACATCACCCCAAGCGGCATGCTCAGCCAAGTGCTAAAGCGGTTCTTCGATTTCATGCGTTCGGTCGACATGCTGATCTGGGCGCTGTTCTTCACCCGCGCCTTCGGCCCGGGCCCGCTTGCCGGCAGCGCCGCGATTTTCTTCACCGAGATCGGCACGCTCGGCAAAGTCTATTCGGAAGGCCTCGAGAACATCGACGACAAGCCACGCGAGGGCATCCAGTCGACGGGCGCCAGCGGCTTGCTGGTGCAGCGCTATGGCGTGCTGCCGGAGGTGATCCCGGTCTTCATCAGCCAGACACTCTATCAGTGGGAATCCAACACCAGGGGCGCGACGATCATCGGCGCCGTCGGAGCCGGTGGCATCGGCCTGAAGCTCTGGGAGGCGATGCGCACCAATTCCAACTGGGCCAATGTCTTCTACATGGTGCTCTTGGTCCTGCTCGTCGTTTTCATCTTCGACAACATTTCCAATTTCCTGCGCCGCCGCTTGAGCAGGACGATCCACGACTACAACCGGATCCAGGCCAGCCAGGGCTGACTCATCCCTGCGGCGAAATCTCGCGAGAGGTCGGC
>NZ_JAMYKT010000054.1:0-13988 GCF_040317515.1 Mesorhizobium sp. M1428 | reverse complement strand
GGTTCATGAGACGTCTCCAGGGTTAGGATGTCGGACCCCGAAACCTTACCTGAGTTCCGCCGCCCGTCGCCTCATGGGATCTTTTTGCTGTCGCGCCTTGCTGATGGACGCGAACAATGGAGGTATCGATCATCTGCACCGTTGCATCGTGGGCTTTGGTGATGCCATGCATGAGGCGGTCCCACACACCTGCTTTCCGCCATCGAACGAAGCGATTGGAGCAGGTGGTGCGTGGGCCGTATCGCCCCCTGGAAGATGGCGGCATAGCGCACCCGATCGCAGCACCCAGAAGATGCCGTCTGCCCGCTGTGCCTGGACGGTGATCGTGCCGAAGAAAACCAGTGCTGCAGCGAACGTTCCTCGTAATATTGCGTTTAACCATGAAAGACGACGATTCGCCCAAAGCATGCAAAAGGGCCCATCGGCTCTCGCGCCGCGATGCAAGGCCAGGAAAGCCTTACGCCAGATCAGTTTGTGAAAAGTCATTGCCCTTGTAAAGCAGGGCAAGCCGGTGAGCCTTCGCGCAAGCGTAGGCAAAACAATCGCCGAAATTGAGATCGGCTTTGTGCCCGACTGCTTTGCCGTATTTCATGCTGGCTTCGATCGCCCGGTCGCCGATGTCGCCGGATATCATGATTTCCTTGCCGGCGATCTCGATCAAAAAGGCGTCGACGGTATCACGGGCTTGCGCCAGCATGTCGGCCGTGGGCTTGGCGTTCTTTTTGATGGCTTCGGCCGATGCTCGCGCGAGACCCTGGACTGCCTCGAACCGGACGAGCGGGGAGATATACAGCGGCTTGGTCGCGGCCGCGAGCCGCTTTTCCAGTTCTTCCGCGCCAGGTTCCTCGTTCAGGATGGCAACGATCACCGAGGCATCGACGAACATCAGTCGTCGCTCCACATTTGGTCGGTGAATTTCTTCATATCGAAATCAGGGTTGGCCGGCCCGATCCGCCGCGCCATTTCCTTGACTTTGGCAAGTCTCTCGCGCAGCGGGACGCTGCCGCGGTTGCGCTCGATCTCATGGCGCAAGGCGGTTCTGACGGCCTCGGTCTTGCTGCGCGCGTTGGTAATCTGCTGCAGCTCGACGGCCATGGCATCGACGTCGGGATCGCGAATGAAGAGCGGCATTTGTATATCCTCTGAGTGATATATGTATATCATGTCGCAGATATACTGGCCAGCGAATTCGCGAGCGGCGGTTTTGATAAGGAGGGGAGGGAGGAATGCAGCTCGCGAAAATCCGTCGGAAGGTTCGGTTCTGGTGCTCAGTCCTTGGAATTGCTCGGCGTCTGAAACACGTCGCTGCGGCCATGTCACTGTCAACGCCCACATGCCCAAGGCGCATCGGTGCTACGTACGCCGACGCCTGCGCATCCCAACATCTGCGGCGACCGATTGATGTCGATAAACCGCCCACGCGCCCGACGAGGCCAGCGCCAGCTGCATCGATTGCGTCAGGTTCATAACGGCCATAATCCCGGCCCAGCGAACTCTCTCGTTAGGGCAGCTCGGGGAGTGCTACGGCTGGATGCTCTTGGGAACATCCCGAGCGCATGATCCGGCGGCGAGGATAAACAATCTGAACCACGCGCTGCCTCCACATGATGGCGCCGGCTAACTCAACGAAGCCGTGCTGCCATTCGTGGTGAACTGGATAACACGGCCTATCTTCTCGCTCGAAAATTCGGCGGCCTCGACAATCATTGCCGGGGTTACCTCGACGGATCCTTCGCCGTCTATCCGCGTCTCATCGGCTGTCGCGCTGATCCGGATTGACAGCCACCCGCAATTAAAGGGCCGTTTGATGACACCTAGGCCTCCCCAGCAGTATTAGTTCACAAAGCAGGTCGGCACCCCTGCCATCCGCTGGATCCGGTCAGCGTGTGCTTCGGGTTCGGGGTGCAAGATCAGGCGGTGCCATTTGCACGGATGGCGGCGAACCAACCACCACGGCAGGGGCGCCAGATTGCTCACCACGTTGGCTCTCTACTTCGCGGCTCATACCTTGGTGAGCAGCTTGCATCTCCGGAACGGTGAAAACCGGCACCTCGCCCTTGAAACCCTGGAGCTCAAAGGCGCCCGCCTGGACGACCGGCATCGATGCTCCTGCCGCAAAGCCGGGGCCAAGCACCAGGGGGATGCCCAGCTTCTTGGTCGTCGACTCGAGCCGTGCCGTGCGGTTCACCGGCGAACCGATCGCGGTGTAATCGAAGCGCCGTTCGGAGCCGAAATTGCCCACCGAACAGATGCCGGTCTCGATGGCGACGCCGATTTGGATAGAGGGGTGGCCATCCGCGGTGAAGGCGGCGTCTTCGCGCTTCACCCGTTCGATCAGGGCAAGGCCCGCGTCGAGCGCGCGCTCGCGATGATCCGGCTGATCAAGCGGCGCGTTCCAGAAGGCGAGCACCGCATCGCCCATGAATTTGTCGATGGTGCCGTCGCGCTTGAGGATCTCATCGGTCGCAATGCCGAGGAAGTGGTTGACCACCCTTGCGATTTCCTGGGTGTCGAGTTGTTCGCTCATCGTCGTGAAGCCGCGTATGTCACTGAGCAGGATCGTGATCTCGCGCTTCTCGCCCGACAGGATCGCTTCCGTATCCGAGCTTGCGAGGCGCTGCACCACTGAAGGCGACAGATACTGGGAGAACTGCCGCGCCAGGGTAGACCGGCGCTGCTCGCTGCGCCTGTAGAGGACATAGCCTTCGAAGCTCGCTACCAGGATCGTCGCAAGCGCCGGCTGCAGCGGGTCATAGAGTTTACCCTGCATACTGTATTCGAGAGCGCCGAACACGAACGGCGTGACGGCCAGCAGCGCGAGAGCCAGAGCACCAAGCACGACACGCCCGGCGAGCACTCCGGAAAGCGCGATGAAGATGACGGCAGTGAGGATAAACCAGAGCCGCTCCACCGTGCGCGCATGCGTTGGCTCTTCAAGGTAGCGCCCGGCAAGCAACTGGCCGATTGCATCGGCGTGGATGTCCGCGCCTGGTCGCGCTGGACGCGTCGGGGTGGGCAGGTACTGCGTCAGTCCCACCGCCGACAGATCGACGATGGCGATGGCGTCCCGCAGCCGCGGATCACTGCCGCCCGAAAAGATAGTGCTGGCAGATATGCGCGGGGTATCCGTGGCAGTTTCCCAGAGGCGGATGCTCCCCTCCGGCTCGAGCGGCACAATGGCACCGGCTATCCTGAGTGCGTCAAATCCAGCGGCATTCATCCGGGCTATGTAGCCGTCCTGTCCGGCGTAAAGGCGCAGAAGCTCGAGCGCGAAGGACGGCCACAGCTGCACGCCTTGAGCGGTGTTGCGAAGCCAGAGCAGCGGCACATGGCGCAGTTCGCCGTCGGGATCGGGCAAGGTGCGGATTACGCCGAGGCCCGCGGCAGCGTTCGAGAATTCGGCAAGCGAGCCGGTCAGGCCCGTGAAGCCCGGAAGTGTGTCAGGTACTTGCCCGACGATCGACCAGCCGGCTTTGGGCCCTGCTTCTGAAACCGTCGCCTCGTTGCCCAGGCTGACGGCAAGCGCCGTTCGATTTTTCGCCAGTGCCGCCGCCAGGCGCTTGTCTCCGGCGATGCCCTCAGGCGAGGTGTCGGCCTCGGGCAGCACCAGCGCAAGCCCGATGACCGCGGCGCCGGATTTGGTGATGCCATCGACCAGATCGGCCAAGAGGCCACGGTTCCAGGGCCATCGCCCATGTCCCTTGAGGCTGGCGTCGTCTATCGAGACGATCACGACAGGATTGCTCGTCGCTTGGCGCGGAGCGAGAAACTGGTAGAAGTCGTAGGTGCGTTCGCGCAGGCGCGACAGCGGCCCGTCGAAAGCTAAATGGCAAGCGAGTAGCAGGAGCACCACCACAAGACCGGATATTTTGCGCCTGGCAGCGTGCCGCCAATCAGCCCAGTGCCAACCGACCAAGAGGCTCATGTCGTTCCGGCGGGCTTAATTGCAGTCGTAGCAGCAACCCTCACCCTCACAACCACCCTCATCCACGCCACCACCCACAGGCGGCGTTGGCGTGTCGGGGAACTCCATGACCACCCCTGGCAATGCGCCGTCGGTGGAGTCGCAGACTTTGAGCGAACCGCCGAGTGCCGACGCACAAAGCGCGCTTACGTCCAGCCCCGGACCCGGTGCACCTGGAAGGCCGGTGCCGGCTATCCGGTCGATGCTGTCCAATATCGGGAAGGTGTCGATTCCGCCGTAGCCGGTCAGCAGCTTGCCATCTTCCGATGTGCAGGCGAAGCCCGGGTTTGTGATGACCAGCCGTTTGCCATTGATCGTGCAGGTCATGCGGCCTGCGCGCAGTATGCCCACGGTCTGGCCATCTGCCACCAGCACTTCGATGATGCCGCCTCTGGCCCCGAGCACCATGTGCGGCGTCGCAACCTGCATGACGCCGCCTTTTGAAACCTGGCCGCCATAAAAACGGGCCAGGCCGCTGTTCATCCCGATGTCGATCTTTCCCGATCCGGAGCCCGGATTGTAGACGAATTCATCGATCGTCAGGCTGGTGTTCGGACCAATCTTGGCGCTCGATTCGTCCCGGAACACCAGCATTCCAAGACCGGTGGGATCGCTGCGCAGCTGGTCGCCGAGCTCGACGCCGGCACCGACGTCCATTGTCCCACCGTTGTTGCGGACGATGTTGGTCTGGTAGGCCGTCATCGACCCGATCGTTTCAGCCGCGGAAGGTGCCGTGAAGGCAAGGCAGCCGATAAAAATGGCGATCTGACGGTACGGGGTCCTCATCGCGGCCTCTTTCAATTGAGCGTCAACGTGTAGCTCATGAGCATTTCGAACGATTTTCGGTCGCGGTTGGCGATGTCGAAGTTGGTTTCGCGATAGGCGAGATCGACGCTGATCTTCTGCGCCTCCGTAAGCTGAAAATCGCTTTCCGAGGCAATGCGCCAGAAGTCGCTCTTGATACTTGTGCCGATGCCGACGGACAGATCGGGAGCGTCGCTATGGCCGGCCGAGAAGGCGACCTGGTGGGACCATGCGAAAAGATCCGGTACGTTCATCAACAGGCCGCCATAGCGAACCTCGCCCGTGTAGCTGCGGCCGATTTCAGATCCGGAGGCGAAGTCATTCGAACCGACAAAGCGCAGTCCGAGCGCCTGGCCATTGCGGAAGCGGTAGCTGCCGCCTGCCTCATAGAAAACCCTGCTATCGGCGAAAATGCCTTGCGAGGCGCTTAGATCGATGTAGCCGCCACCGGCGAAGAGCGTCGTCTCGACCGTCGGACGCACAAGAAAGCGCCCACTGACGCCGATGCCGGTTTCCTGGATATCGCTGTCGAAACGATCCGTAACTGTGAAGACGGAAAGCAGCAGGCGCAGCGAATCGATCCCACTATTGGGCAGTCCCTTGTCCCAGGTAATCGCGGCGTTGCCGTGGATGAAGGTCTCCTTGCCACCTGGAACCGACAGGTCTTCCGTGAAAAAGCGCTGTGTCGCCGTCAACGACCCCGAAAGGACGAGGGCGTCGGCGCTTGGCGTGCCGAGGTCCCACCGGACAAAGCCTTCCGCCCGCCCATAGGGCGAGACGAAGCTGTCGTCGTCCTGCGCCCCGCCGGGCTCAAAATCGGTAAATGCGCTGAACACGCCGCCGGTCAGGGCGAGTTCCCAGGTGACGCCGCGCAACGCGCGATCGATGCGGGCGAGCAGGCGAGCAGCTTCCTGCTGCTCACTTGCCGTCAGGCCGCCGACTTCGATGCCGTACTGCACTTGCCGGCGGGCCAATTCATAGGAGCCGACATGATAGTACAACCGGCTGGCCGCCAGCCGGGCGCGCGCATCGCGGGGATACTTGATCAGATACTGCTCGATTGAGGAGATCGCCTGATCGTATTGTCCCGCGTTGACGGCAACTGTGACGAACTGGGCGAGCGTTCCGTTGTCGGCCGGACTGGCGATGCGGGCCGAAAACGCATCGTCATAGGCCGTAAAAAGACCTTGTGCGCCGGCCGGCAATACGCCGGTACAAAGCAGCGCCGCGGCGCAGCCGAAGATCGTTGGAAACGAAGATTGCATGCCGAGAACCCACCCCAAACCCGACTAGTGCCAAGGACTTAGCACGACCACAAGAAAAAAGGCGACTGAACTTTGACGAAATCATCCGAGTTTTCAACAGCTGTTGCAGCCGCGCAACAAACCATCGAGGTTATTCGTATTGCGGCTGCGCTGCTTGGAGAAAATTATCTCACCGTTGCAGGAACAAGTGAAGTATTCGGCACGATAGGCAACTAACTCGAATCATCGCCAGTCGTGGATCGCACAGCCGGAAAGATTAACATTGTTTGCGCGATTCTGCGCGTATCTGGTCACTGAATGAGCCATCAAGGTCACCCATGGCTAATCCAAAGGTCTTCCGGGGCACTGCGCAAGCGATCGGAGAGCTGCCGCGAGGTGCTTCTCACCACGTCTACACGAGGCGGCACGGCTCTTGCTGTTTCGTTGAACGCGACGAGGTCAGCTTATAGGAACCCATCTCCCCATGGATGCGTCACCGGAAGCGCCTTGCTACAGCACGAGCATGGTGGCCAGCCCCAGCATCAGGCCCATGCCTACGATATCGGTCACGGTGGTGAGAAAGATCGCCGAAGCGACCGCCGGATCGGCGCCGACCCGGCGTAGGCCCAGCGGGATCAGCACGCCGGAGACTCCCGACATGAGGCACGATCCGGACATGGCGAGCAGGATCACAAGTGCCAGCATGGGCGCCTGGGCCGCCGACTCCGGTTGCCGCGAGGCGTAGAACCACATCGCCGCAGCCGCCACAAGCCCGACGAGCACGCCGTTGGCGATCCCGAGCGCGCCCTCCCTCATCACCAAATGCAGCTTCGGTCGTTTGTCCACATCGCCCAGGGCAAGGCCACGCAGCGTCATAGCCAGTGCCTGGCAGCCGGTGTTTCCGCTCTGCCCGGCCAAGACCGGGAGGAACGCTGCCAGGGCGACGATCTTCTCGATCGTGCCTGTGAACGAACTGACCACGAAAGCGGCCATGAAGGCCGTCAGCAGGTTCAGCTGCAGCCACGGATGACGCTTCAGGAAGGCTGAAAACAGCGGCGTAAAAGAACGCTCCTCCTTCTGGACACCCACCATCTGACCAGACTGGGCGGAAATCTCGATGATTTGCTGCTCGAACAGCCGCCAGCCGCGAACCTGTCCGAGCAGCCGGTTCTCTGCGTCGACAACGGGATAGACAGGGTAGTGACGCCGTACCGCCGCCCTGCATGCGTCGCTCAAAGACAGATCGACGTTAAGGGCGAACGGCCTGGGCAGCATGATCTGATCGACCGTCGCGTCCGGTTCGCTCAGCATCAGATCGCGCAGGACCACCAGGCCAACCAACTTATCGCCCCCCTCCATGACGTAGAGATAAGTGAGCTCGGTCGGCACGTGGGTGCGTCTGACGGCCTCCACAGCGGCGGCTACCGTCGTGCCGACAGGAACGCTGGCGGGAACCGGGTCCATCAGCTCGACGAGCGACTCGGGGATGGCGAGGTCCTTGCCACCGGCATCAGGCTTGACAGGCCGCATATGCGGCGGCAAATGCTCCGCCACCTTGCGGGCGTGCCTGTCCGGCAACAATTTTAGTGTGTCCCGGATGAACTCGGGAGACTCTCGGGTAAGCAATTCAGCCGCGTCATCAGGTGCTCGAGCACGCAGCGTGCGCACCAACTTTTGAACGTCGTTCTCTTCTTTCATCTGCCGCCGCCCCCAATTGCTAGTGTCTTGCTTCTGACAGTATGACACGGATCGGATCGCTCTGTCTGGCGCGCAGTGGCCCAAGCGCCTCGATCCCGAATTCTTCGCCTCTCTGGCGCCGAGTGGACCGAACCCAGACTGATCTGAGCCGTTGCCGCGTACATAAAGGCGGGCTGTAACGTCTGCGTGTCGCCAAGATTTTAACGTGTTGCGAACTTCATCGGTCTTTTGCGCTTTGCGAGCACGCCGCACCAATGAAACTTAAACCCGGAAATTCTGCAGAGGCAGGGTCTCCGGCGTTCGAATTGATTGCCTCATGCGGCGCGTCTTGCCAGTTTCACCAGCTCAGAAGGTGCTCTTGAGAGCTTGCAGGTCCGGGGGCAGGGGGTATGGTTTCAGAGACTCGAGGTCGTTGCGGTCCGATCCGAGTTAATGTCGGCATTTTCGTTCCGATCAGGTTTGGATCGTGTCGGTGCCGAGGAACGCGAACGCGAAGCCTTGTTCGAGCTCACTGAGTTCAGGATGCCTATGGCGTGCGCTTCGCCTTCGAGAATCCCTTCGCCATGGAACCGGGTCAGTGCCGGCAGAGGCCCGCCGAGGTGGCGCAAACGGTAAAGGCGGTCGGCCATCTCAACCTGGTGGCGCTCATTCGATTTCAGTCACGCTTATATTGAATCGACCCATCGCGGGCCTGAACGTCCGCGACCAATTGCGGGCCATGGCGCCGGTGAACGGCACCTGCATGTCCATGATTCCATCGCGCACTCCGCAGGGTCTCCATCGAACCTACCTCCCGCATGAGAATGCAGCGCTAGGTCTCTGCGATCGCACTTAGTCCTCGCTGGGGCGATATCGAATGGGATGACATCTTCAGTGAGCTGGTCTTCTTGCCGGAGACCGTTCTCATCATGGAAATCGGACCCCGTTATCGCAATGAGCAGTCCGGCAGCCTAGCCCGGCAAAAACCTCGTTAGCTTGAACAATTGCACTGAGCGCGGAGCGGCGGAGTAGAGGTCGAGTATGCGCCGGCGTGGTGCTGCCAATGTCGGCCAGAGCTGCCGACATCGCTGGCAGCGAGTCGTTTGTATTGGCCAGATGGTTCTGAGGTTCTGACGCGACTTGCCCATCCTGTTTCCGATGAGATTGTGACAGGACGAAATCAGCCGTGCCGGTCTGTCATACACTGGCGGGCATGTGGTATGCCGGCATTTAGTGGTCGAGGGGGAAGGGCCGGAAACGTGCCAATCACCTAGGCGTTGGCCAGCAGGGACTTGGCTATCCTGCACGGTGCAATCGCATCTTTGTCCACCAGTTCGTTTTCGCGTTCTGTGGAGCGGAAAAAAGAGAAAGGGGGCACTTCTCTCGCAAAATGTTCGCGAAAATGGGCTCTATGCAACAGTCGTTTGCAAGAGATTCGCCGTCGCTTGATTCAAATGCGGCGTTCGCCGCAATGGTCATCCGTTGTTGGATCGTCTGGCAAGCCGTACGCCAGGCCCGCTGCCATTCTCTGGGATGAATTCGACGCCAGCGGCCTCGAGGGCACTGCGTATTGCATCAAGGTTGTTCCGATGTGGAATGCGCGCCCCGCGTTCGAAATCAACGATGGTTGCTCTGGAGACGCCAGCAGCGGCCGCAAGTTCGCCCTGGCTCCAACCGAGCATCGCCCTGGCTCCCCTACATTGTTCCACGGAAATTAGGCTCATCGGCTGAAGTCAGTCTTTTTGGTTGACTTTCGCCCGGGAAATCAGGCTAAATGGAAGACGCTAGACAAACGCAAACGCTAGGACGGCTGAGCAGGTGTTGCTGCACCTGCCCAGCCTGACCACAACCCAAGCTTCTGAGGAGCTCGGATCATGGCTGATTCCGACAATACCACGACGCCGCCCGACGTCACCCGCAGACGAGTACTTGCAGGAACCGTGGTGGCTAGCACGGCATGGGCGCTACAAGGTAGCGCATCCGCAAGCGACGCCGGAAGTACGAATCTGCGTTCTGACTCTACGCTGGGCCTATGGCAGAAATGGAAGGAAGCTCACAAGCTCACCGAGCGGCTTTGCCGCAGACAGCAGCGCTTGGAAAAGCAACTCATCAAGAGCGTCGGCTTTCCCTGCGTGACCGTCCGCCTACCCAAGGGTGAGGAGGTGACGGTCCATTCTAACGAGGCGCTCAAGGATATACTTGGCAAAGAGCCATATACAGCGGCTCTTCGTAAGAAGGCCGAAGCTGCACTAGCGGCACATCAGGCACGCTGGAATGCGGCTGCCGAGGAAACCGGTTACACTGCAGCGCTGATGGCTGAACGCCAGGCTGGAGAGCGGGTGCAGGATCTGCTGCAGACTTTCTCAAGGACTGCCGCCACGACTCTCGCCGGTGTGGCAGGTAAGCTCGATGTCGTCTTGCGAGAGGGCGAAAGCGAGGAGGAGCGCTCCGAGTTCCCTTGGCCGCAAATCCGCTCGGCGCTCAGCGATCTGGTGCACATCGCCGAAAATGTTGGTGCTGATGGGTGCGGCGTCGAGGTAGTCGGCATGACTAAGTCGAAAAATCTCCGCCATGTCCGATGACCGCTAATAGGACGAGGTTGAACTGCCCGCCGCGTATTGCGATCTTATCGCGTATGCTGAATTGCTCTTGCGAGGCCGGAGAGACCGGCACTGATCTGGCAAAGCTGATAGGCCGATACTCGCAGTGATAATCCTGAAGGGCGCTCACCGCTGCGGTTTCTCGCTCACCTTGTTGAAAGGACCCGCCTGCTTTGGGGAAGCACAGGCCAAAAGCATCCAACTTGGAACTCCGGTGCTTGAACAGAGACGGAACGGCGGACGGGCGCGAAGTCCGCCGTTGCGGGTCTTCAGATCACAAGGAATGAACCTGCCGTAAACGACAGACCTGGAGAGAGCGTGGCGAACTGTATTTGAGATGCGCCGCCGATCCCGTCACTGTCGAAAGAGAGCGCTCCGGTTGAGCTGTTGTAGATAATATGGTCGGAGCTGTCATGCGCGGCCGTGCCAGCAAAGAAAGCATCGGATGAAAGGCCACCCAATTTGAGCCCCGCGAAAACGGCGTCGTCGAGCTGGATCTTGTCCTGGAGCTTGTCGAAGTCGGTGATCCTGTCGATATTGCCGGCTCCAAGAGCGCTGTTGAACACGAAAGCATCATTGCCTCCGTTGCCGGTCAGGATGTCGGCACCGCCGCCACCGTTGATGATGTTCGCGCCGGCATTGCCCTGGATGGTCTGGGCAAAAGCGTTGCCGGTCAGGTTTATTGCAGCCGTACCGGACGGGTTGGTGGTGGTGAGAAGCTCGATCTGTGAACCTGCAGAAAGCGCATGACTCACCGAGGTGAGCACCCGGTCGGTTCCGCCGCCGGCCACCTCAACAACTTTGTCGCCGGCATTGTCGACATAGTAGGTATCATTGCCAAGATAGCCGACCATGGTGTCGGCACCGCTGCCGCCATTGATGACATTGACACCGGCATTGCCCTGGATTGTCTGCGCGAACTCATTGCCGGTGAGATTGATTGCCGTCGTTCCAGACAGCCTTGTTGTGGCGAGAATCTCGATCTCCGAGCCTGCTGAAAGGGCATGGCTCACCGCAGTGAGTACCTTGTCGGCGCCGCCCCCCAAAGCCTCGACGACCTTGTCGCTGGCATTGTCGACATAGTACGAATCATTGCCACCATGGCCGGCCATCGAGTCGGCACCGCTACCGCCATAGATGACGTTGGCGCCGCCGCCGCCAGTGAGTATATTTATCCCGGCATTGCCCACGATCGTTTGAGTGAACTCGTTGCCGGTGAGATTGATGGCCGTCGTGCCGGACCCATTGTTGGTGGCGAGGGTCTCGATCTCCGAGCTCGCCGAAAGGACGTAGCTCGCCGAAACGAGTAGCTTGTCGGCGCCACCGCCTGCCGCCTCAATCACCTGGTCGCCAGCATTGTCAACGTAGTAACTGTCGTTCCCGCCGTAACCGATCATCGTGTCGGCGCCAAGGCCGCCGTAGATAACATTGGCGCCGGCGTTGCCCTGAATGGTCTGAGCGAACTCGTTGCCATTGAGATTGATAGCCGTCGTGCCGGACGGGTTGTTGGTGGCGAGGAGTTCGATCTCCGCCCCGGTCGATAGGACATAGGTCACCGAAGCGAGCACCTTGTCGGTGCCACCGCCCACCGCCTCAATCACTTTATCGCCGGCGTTATCGACATAATACGTGTCATTGCCGCCATAGCCGGCCATCTTATCGGCGCCGCCGCCGCCGTTAATGACATTGGTGCCGGCATTGCCTTGGATCGTCTGGGCGATCGCGTTGCCAGTCAGGTTGATCGCCGTCGTGCCGGACGGGCTGTTGGTGGCGAGAAGTTCGATTTCCGATCCGGCCGCAAGCGCATGACTTACGGAGGCGAATGCTTTGTCGGTACCGCCGCCCGCCGCTTCAACCTCCTTGTCGCGGACGTCATCGACATAATAGGTGTCATTGCCGCCGTAGCCGATCATAGTGTGGCCGCCGGCCCCGTGAAACACATCGTCGCCGCTGGTGCCATACAAGGTGTCGCTTGTGTCGACGGGAGGCGGAGTGGTCCCCGTCGTTGCAAGGTTGTGTTCCCGGAAAACCGCCTGCAGTTCCGGGGAGCTTTCAAGCGCGGTGTCGCCTCGCTGCGAACCCCAGGCATATGCGTAGTCGAAGGCGGGTGACGGAACCAGCTTGGCCCAGTGGTCCATCATGATTTCCATCTGGGCGGCGGTGGGCACCACATATTTGCCACCCATGTCGGTGTTGTACTCGCCACCTCCAAACGTCTGGTAGCCTGGAACGATCTTGCTCGTCGGGATGCCCGATGCCTGAGCGGCGGCGACGAATTTGTCGATCATGTTGTAGTCGACCGGGCCATCCGTGCGGACGGGATAGACATCTATGCCGTAGTAATCGATACCCGTATTGGCGGGATTGTACGTGCCCCTAAAATCCGGATTCGCCGACGTTCCCAAGCTCATCATCGTGATGTAGGTCTTGGCGCCTGGAAAATGCTCATGGATCCAGTCGGATTCTGCCTTCAGATTTGCGGCGGAGGCGTAGGTGCCCCATTGACCGGTAGGATCCGGCTCGTCAACCAGGAAGAACCCGAATACGTTCGGATTGCCGAGAAAAGGAGTAACCTTGTCGATAAAGGATTGGGTTACCCCGTTGGCCTCGTCGAGGTAGACCAAGCCTTTCATACCGCCCGGCAGCTCGTTGACCTGGTCAACATATTGCACGCTAGCCAGATTGAATCCGGCTTTTGCAATGTCCGTGCCGGATCCGCCCGACGTGTAGTGGAGAGTCGCCATCCATAATCCCTCATTTTGATTCGATAGCGCCCCGCGGATGCCTGCCTACTAGAAGGTGTATATTAGCGCCAAATCACATACCTGCACGCCCTGATAGAATGGTTGATCGGCGGCGAGATTGTCACCACATTATAGCGAAAAATATACTTCTTAATGGCCGACATTGCGGGAAAATAAAATTGAGGCGGATGGCGCCCGCAGAATTTCCAATAGTTATTTGGGATATATTTATGATATTCCTCAGTTGCCCGGCGCAGTGAACGAATCTATATTAAACGACAATTTAAAAGTTATGGTAGTAAAGCAAGAAAACTAATTATCATGCGAAAGCGTAAAATAATTGTCTGATCTTCTGAAGGTAACGAGAAAAATATAATAATTTGATCGTATTTTTCTGTTATGAATATATCGGAAGGTAACTAGACGCAATACCATGTCGATCAGAAAATTGGGCAATTACTTCGCAAATTTCATTTGGCTTCATGCCAATCGGGCACCGTTACTAAGATATTAGCTGGACCATATTCTCTGCCGGCGACACGTATTTGTTGTGGACAGATACTGGGCAGGTGCGTACGCGTCCGGTGAAGACCGCAAACGTATCTGGTGGCCATGAGCACCTGAGCGCTTTGCCGACGAAGCCATGGCGTACGCAGGTGCCAGCGGAAGAGCAAATCATCGACACCAGCCCCACCGGAAACTTGGGCGACTCGTGTAGAGCAGCGTGACATCGGATTTCGGCACATACATCACAAACCGGATCGTTGGTTGGACGTGCATGATATGGAGACCGCGATCAGCGGATCGCCTCCCTAAGGGACGTTCTGGTTAATCTCCGTTCTTGTTGGCGGCAGAAACCATTGACCGATCATTCCACCGTTACCGATTTCGCCAGGTTGCGAGGCTGGTCGACGTCCGTGCCCATGAACACGGCGGTGAAGTAGGCGAGCATCTG
>NZ_JAMYKT010000053.1:0-14707 GCF_040317515.1 Mesorhizobium sp. M1428 | reverse complement strand
CCTTCTCTTCCGGCGCCGCATCGATCTGGTCGTAGCGCTTGTATTCGCCAAAATACTTGGTGATCGCCGCCGTCAGCGACGTCTTACCATGGTCGACGTGACCAATCGTGCCAATGTTCACATGAGGCTTAGTGCGCTCGAATTTACCTTTTGCCATGTGATCTCTCCATTCCTGCCAGCCCGTGCGGGCCTTGAATTAAGTTACTGGTGCAACTCGTTCGAGTTACGCGTATTTCTTCTGGACTTCCTGGGCGACCGCGGTCGGGACCGGTTCGTAATGGTCGAACTGCATCGTATAGGCCGCGCGGCCCTGGCTCATCGAGCGAAGGTTGTCCACGTATTTGAACATGTTGGCGAGCGGCACCATCGCGTTGATCACCACCGCGACGCCACGGGCTTCCTGGCCCTGGATCTGGCCGCGACGGCCGTTCAGGTCGCCGATAACACTGCCGACGTAATCTTCCGGCGTCACCACTTCGACTTTCATGATCGGCTCGAGCAACTGCACGCCCAGCTTGGGCGCTGCCTCACGGAAGCAGGCGCGGCCGGCGATTTCGAAGGCCAGAACCGAGGAGTCCACGTCGTGGTAGGCGCCATCGATCAGCGTCGCCTTGACGCCGATCATCGGGAAGCCGGCGAACGGGCCCGAGGTCATGACGCTGTTGATACCCTTTTCGACGCCGGGGATGTATTCCTTCGGCACAGCGCCGCCGACGATCTTGGTTTCGAACTCGAATTCGCTGCTTTCCGGATTCGGCTCGAACAGGATCTTGACGCGGGCGAACTGGCCGGTACCGCCGGTCTGCTTCTTGTGCGTGTAGTCCTGCTCGTGCTTGCGGGTGATCGTCTCGCGGTAGGCCACCTGCGGCGCGCCGACATTGGCCTCGACCTTGAACTCGCGACGCATGCGGTCGACGATGATGTCGAGGTGAAGTTCGCCCATGCCGGAGATGATCGTCTGGCCCGATTCCTCGTCGGTCTTGACGCGGAAGGACGGATCTTCGGCGGCGAGGCGGTGAAGGGCGAGGCCCATCTTTTCCTGGTCGTTCTTGGTCTTCGGCTCGATGGCGATCTGGATGACCGGATCGGGGAATTCCATGCGCTCGAGGATGACCGGATGCAGCGGATCACTGAGCGTGTCGCCGGTGGTGGTGTCCTTGAGACCAGCAAGGGCGACAATGTCGCCGGCAAAAGCCTCTTCGACGTCGGCGCGCGAATTCGCATGCATCTGCAACATGCGGCCGATGCGCTCTTTCTTGCCCTTCACGGTGTTGTCGACCGAGATGCCCTTGGTGAGCTTGCCCGAATAGATGCGGGCAAAGGTGAGCGAACCGACGAACGGGTCGTTCATGATCTTGAAGGCAAGCATCGACAGCGGCTCGTTGTCGTCGGCGTGACGCTCGATCTCGGCGTCGGTCTTGGCGTCGACGCCCTTGATGGCCGGGACATCGGCCGGCGACGGCAGATATTCGACGACGGCGTCGAGCAGCGGCTGCACGCCCTTGTTCTTGAAGGCCGAACCGCAGAACATCGGATAGAACTTCACCGCGATCGTGCCCTTGCGGATGAGCGCACGGATCTCGTCATTGCTCGGCATCTTGCCTTCGAGGTAATTCTCGAGCGCCGTTTCGTCCATTTCGACGGCGGCCTCGATCATCTTCTCGCGGTATTCTTCGGCACGAGCCTTGAGGTCGGCAGGGATCTCGACGATGTCCCAGGCAGCGCCCAGCGTCTCGTCGCGCCAGACCAGCGCGTTCATCTCGACCAAGTCGACGATGCCCTTGAACTCGGTCTCGGCGCCGATCGGCAGCTGCATGACGACCGCATGCGCACCGAGGCGCGAACCGATCATCTCGACCGAGCGGTAAAAGTCGGCGCCGATCTTGTCCATCTTGTTGCAGAAGATCATGCGCGGCACGCGATACTTGTCGGCCTGGCGCCAGACGGTCTCCGTCTGCGGCTCGACACCGGCATTGGCATCGAGCAGCGCGATGGCGCCGTCGAGCACGCGCAGCGAACGCTCGACCTCGATGGTGAAGTCCACGTGGCCGGGGGTGTCGATGATGTTGAAGCGATACATCTTGCCGTCGCGACCCTTCCAGAAGGTCGTGGTCGCAGCCGACGTGATGGTGATGCCGCGCTCCTGCTCCTGCTCCATCCAATCCATGGTCGCAGCGCCGTCGTGGACTTCGCCGATCTTGTGCGACTTGCCCGTGTAATAGAGGACGCGCTCGGTGGTCGTCGTCTTGCCGGCGTCGATATGCGCCATGATACCGAAATTGCGGTAGTCTTCGATTTTATATTCGCGCGCCATGGGAGGTGCCTCTTCAGTCTCGTTCGCGCTTTACCAGCGGTAGTGCGCGAAAGCGCGGTTGGCTTCTGCCATCTTGTGGGTGTCTTCACGCTTCTTGACGGCAGTGCCGCGGTTGTTGGCCGCATCCATCAGCTCGCCTGAGAGGCGGTCGACCATGGTGGTCTCATTGCGGTTGCGGGCGGCAGCGATCAGCCAGCGGATGGCCAATGCCTGCCGGCGCTCGGGGCGCACGTCGACCGGAACCTGGTAGGTGGCACCGCCGACGCGGCGCGAACGCACTTCCACATGCGGCGCGACATTGTCGAGCGCCTGATGGAAGACGGTGACCGGCTCCTGCTTGGTCTTGGACTGGACCTGATCGAGCGCGCCGTAGACGATGGTCTCGGCAACCGACTTCTTGCCGTCATACATGACGGCGTTCATGAACTTGGTGACGATCAGATCGCCGAACTTCGGGTCCGGATTGATCTCACGCTTTTCTGCACTGTGACGACGGGACATTTTTTCTCTGCCTCAATTCTACGCGGTGGCCTGGATCCCGGATCGTCGCTTGACGCCGTCCGGAACGACCTTGGCTACGCTTCGGTCACTTCGGACGCTTGGCGCCGTATTTCGAACGGCGCTGCTTGCGGTTCTTCACGCCTTGCGTGTCGAGCACGCCGCGGATGATGTGGTAACGGACGCCCGGAAGATCCTTGACGCGACCGCCGCGGATCATCACCACCGAGTGCTCCTGAAGGTTGTGGCCTTCGCCGGGGATGTAACCGATCACTTCAAAACCATTGGTCAGGCGAATCTTGGCCACCTTGCGCAGCGCCGAGTTCGGCTTCTTCGGCGTCGTGGTATAGACGCGCGTGCAGACGCCCCGCTTCTGCGGGTTCTGCTGCATGGCCGGGACCTTGTTGCGCTTCACCGGCGCAATGCGCGGCTTGCGGATCAGCTGGTTGACGGTAGGCATTAAACCCTCTTGTCTCTCAATTCCGTGTCTCGCCCGGTCAGGGCCGCTCAAAGCGTCATTTCCATACGCAAATTCGGGCCACAAACCGCGCCTCGCGGTCTTGCCCGAACAAATGGCAGAGGAAGCGGAATCCGCTTCATGCACGCCGGAAATGTCTTTTCGCTCGTAAAACGAACCCTGTTTGAGGCAAACTCCAAAGCGTGTCGCTTCGGAAGCGAGAGCCTCACATCGGTTCTGACTGGGCGGCTTCTACTCGTATGGCCACTGTCCGTCAACCCCGGAGCGGCAAATATTGCGCTGAACCCGAGGCTTGGCAGCCATGCGAAAAACGCATGTAATTTTCTTGCGCCGTTTTTCAAGAGGAAGGCAGAAAGTGACCGGCTTGCGGCTGTTTCCACGCCGTGCTTCGTGCGAAAAGGCGGCATGAACAGCCCAAAACCCCTCGCCCGGAGGTACGAACCCGTGAATGACAATGAGGAGCGCCCGGTCACCATTATTACCGGCCGGGTGTGGAAGCGCAAAGGCGGCAAGCCGGAAGGCGTGCATGTGATGCTGGTCGCGCCGGACGACGATTCGGCGGTGCGCCGCGCTCTCGAATCGCTTGCCGCGGAAGGTTATGCCGAGGCCGAGCTCGATCAGATCGGCGACCTGGACGGCGTGCCCGACGAGGAGCCGCATCTGTCCGCCTATCAGGGCGCGCTCGAAGGCGAAGTATCGATCGTGACGTTCGATGTGCCGATTTGAAGAGATCTGAATCGCGGTCGATCTCGCGGGCCGGCGACAAAAGCCCGGCGACTTGTCCGGCACAAGTTCTCTGCTAAGAAGCGACCTCTGGCAAAACCAAGCACATTCAACCTGCGGAGCTCCCATGTCCTCTAATCCCATCAAGCTCGGCATCGTCGGCGTGGGAAAGATCGTCCGCGACCAGCACCTGCCGGCCCTGGCGAAGGACCAGCATTATCGCCTGGTCGCCGCAGCCAGCCGCCACGGCAAAGTCGAAGACATCTCGAACTTCCCGACGATCGAGGCGATGCTCGACGCGGTGCCGGAGCTCGAGGCGGTGTCGCTGTGCATGCCGCCGCATTTTCGCTATGACGCAGCGCGCACGGCGCTGGTGGCGAAAAAGCATGTCTTCCTGGAAAAGCCGCCCGGCGCCACGGTCAGCGAGGTCGAAGACCTGAAGGCGCTGGCGGCAGCGAACGGCGTCTGCCTGTTCGCCAGTTGGCATTCACGCTATGCGCCGGCCGTCGAAGCAGCGCGCACATTCCTCGGCTCGACGACGATCAGGTCGGCCGCCATCAACTGGAAGGAAGACGTGCGCCGCTGGCATCCGAACCAGGAATGGATCTGGGCTCCCGGCGGTTTTGGCGTGTTCGATCCCGGCATTAACGCACTGTCGATAGCGACCCACATCCTGCCGCCGATGTTCATCAGTTCGGCAGAGCTCGATTTCCCCGAAAACCGCGCGGCCCCGATCGCCGCCCATATCGCCTTCCGCACTTCGAACGGTCTGCCGGTGACGATGGAACTCGACTGGCGCCAGACCGGCCCGCAAAGCTGGGACATTCTGGCCGACACCGAGGCCGGATCGATGGTACTTTCCGGCGGCGGCTCGAAGCTCGCCATCGATGGCCGCGTCGTTCACGAGGAGCCGGAAGCCGAATATCCGATGCTCTACAAGCGCTTCGCCGAGATCGTGCGCGCCGGCACCTCCGACGTCGATCTCGCGCCCCTGCAGCACGTCGCCGACGCCTTCATGCTCGGCAAGCGCAATGTGGTCGAGGCTTTTTTCGACTGAGGGCGCCGGCCAGATCGCCGGTCCAGCCGCTCGCCGCACAAATTCAGCCGACGATCGCTATGGCAAAGCCGTCATAGCCCTTGGCGCCAACAGTCTGGATGGCGGTGCCTTGCAGACGCTTGTCGCTGCCGATGAACGAGAACGCCGCGCGTGCCCCTTCGACATTGGCGTCGCGGCCATCTTCATTCACCACCGCGCCGTCACGGATGACATTGTCGCAGACGATGACGGTCCCCGGCCTCGAAAGACGCATGGCCCACGACAGATAGAGCGGGTTGTTCGGCTTGTCGGCGTCGATGAAGATGAAATCGAACGGCCCGGCGTTCTCGGCGCCTAACGCCGCAAGCGATTGAAGCGCCGGTCCGACCCGCAGTTCCACCCGGTCCGACACCCCTGCCCGTTCAAAGTTCGACCGCGCGACACTGGCGTGGTGCGGATCAAGCTCGAGCGTCACGACCTTGCCGTCGGCGGGCAATGCTCGCGCCATCCAAATCGTCGAGTAGCCGCCCAACGTGCCGATTTCGAGTACCTTCTTCGCTCCCTGCATTCGCGCAAGAAGTGACAGCAGCTTGCCCTGTGCCGGCGAAACGTCGATCGGCGGCAGGCCGTGCTCATGGTTGGCCGCCAGAACGGCATCGACCGCGGGATCCGGCTCGAAAAGAGCCTCGACAATGTAGTCGTCGACAGAAGCCCAGGTCTTCCTGCTCATCGTTCTCCTCCGATCCGATTGGGGACCACAATGCGAAAAGGGGCCACTTGGGCCCCTTTTCTATCTTCTCTTTCTGTCGCGCTTACTGCGCGGCGGAAGCCATGTCGGTCAGCATCGGCTCGGCGACCTCGACGCCGGACGCCTTGCGGCGCTCGTCGATGATCAGCTCGTCGCGCGAGGTGGCGATGCGCCGGATCTGGCTCATCGTGCCGCCGGTGCCGGCCGGGATCAGCCGGCCGACGATGACGTTTTCCTTCAGCCCCTGCAGCATGTCGGTCTTGCCGGCAACCGCAGCTTCGGTCAGCACCCTCGTCGTCTCCTGGAAGGAGGCGGCGGAGATGAAGGACGGCGTCTGCAGCGAGGCCTTGGTGATGCCGAGCAGCACCGGCTGGCCTTCGGCCGGCTTCTTGCCTTCCTCGACCAGGCGCTCATTGACCTCTTCCAGCTCGATCACGTCGACGTGGTCGCCCGGAATGTAGGTCGAATCGCCCTGCGTGGTGATCTCGACCTTCTGCAGCATCTGGCGAACGATCACCTCGATGTGCTTGTCGTTGATCGACACGCCCTGCAGTCGGTAGACCTCCTGGATCTCGTTGACGAGGTAGGAGGCAAGCGCCTCCACGCCCTTGATCGCCAGGATGTCGTGCGGCGCCGGATTGCCGTCGAGGATGTAGTCGCCCTTCTCGATGACGTCGCCGTCCTGGAGATGGAACGGCTTGCCCTTCGGGATCAGGTATTCGACCGGCTCAAGCGTCGAGTCATGCGGCTCGATGATGATGCGGCGCTTGTTCTTGTAGTCGCGGCCAAAGCGGATCGTGCCATCGATCTCGGCGATGATGGCGTGATCCTTCGGACGGCGTGCCTCGAACAGTTCGGCCACACGCGGCAGACCGCCGGTGATGTCCTTGGTCTTGGCGCTTTCCATCGGGATACGCGCCAGCACGTCGCCGGGACGAACCTGTGCGCCCGGCTCGACCGAAAGAATGGCCTCGACCGAGAGCAGGAAGCGGGCATCGCCACCCTTCGACAGCTTGCCGACCTTGCCCTTGGCATCCAGGACGGCGATCGCCGGCTTGAGGTCGTTGCCGCGTGGCGTCGAACGCCAGTCGATGACCTCGCGCTTGGTGATGCCGGTCGATTCGTCGGCGGTTTCCTGAACGGAAATGCCGTCGACCAGATCCTCGAATGCCACCCTGCCCTCGATTTCGGTGAGGACCGGGCGGGTATAAGGATCCCACTCGGCGATACGCTGGCCGCGCTTCACCTTGTCGCCATCGTCGACGAAGATGCGCGAGCCGTAGGTGACGCGGTGCGTGGCGCGTTCCTTGCCGGCCTCGTCGAGGATCAGCACCGCCATGTTGCGGCCCATGACCATCAGCTGGCCGTCGGAGTTGCGCACCACGTTGCGGTTGCGGATCTCGACCTTGCCTTCATAGGAGGCTTCAAGGAACGAGGAATCCACCACCTGCGCCGTGCCGCCCATGTGGAAGGTACGCATGGTGAGCTGGGTGCCCGGCTCGCCGATCGACTGTGCCGCGATGACGCCGACAGCCTCGCCCTGGTTGACGGGAGTGCCGCGGGCCAGATCGCGTCCGTAGCAGACCGCGCAGACACCGACCCTGACCTCGCAGGTCAGCGCCGAACGGATGCGGACCGACTGCACGCCGGCCTTTTCGATCAGTTCCACGTCACGCTCGTCCATCAGCGTTCCGGCCTTGACCAGAACCTCGCCGGTGACCGGGTGGGTGATGTCGTCGAGCGAGGTGCGGCCGAGAACGCGCTGGCCAACCGAGGCGACGACCTGACCGGCATCGACGATCGGCTGCATGGTGAGGCCCTTGTCGGTGCCGCAGTCGAGCGAGTTGACGATGCAGTCCTGCGCCACGTCGACGAGACGACGCGTCAGGTAACCCGAGTTCGCCGTCTTCAAGGCGGTGTCGGCCAGACCCTTGCGGGCGCCGTGGGTCGAGTTGAAGTACTCGAGCACGGTGAGGCCTTCCTTGAAGTTCGAGATGATCGGCGTCTCGATGATTTCACCGCTAGGCTTGGCCATCAGGCCGCGCATGCCGGCGAGCTGGCGCATCTGGGTGGGCGAGCCGCGCGCACCGGAGTGCGACATCATGTAGATCGAGTTCATCGGCTTCTGACGGCCGTTGTCCTCGAACTCGACCGCCTTGATGCGGGCCATCATTTCGTCGGCGACCTTTTCCGAGCACTTGGCCCAGGCGTCGACGACCTTGTTGTACTTCTCGCCCTGGGTGATCAGGCCGTCATTGTACTGCTGCTCGTACTCCTTGGCCAAAGCCTCGGTGTCAGACACCAGCTTGATCTTGGCGTCGGGGATCAGCATGTCGTCCTTGCCGAACGAAATGCCGGCACGGCAGGCGTGGCTGAAGCCCAGAGCCATGATGCGATCGCAGAAAATGACCGTCTCCTTCTGACCGCAATGGCGGTAGACGGTGTCGATCATCTTGGAGATGTTCTTCTTGGTCATCTCCTGGTTGGCGGTCTCGTAGGGCACGTTGTGGTTCTTCGGCAGCAGCTCGCCGATGATCATGCGGCCAGGCGTGGTGTCGTAGATCTTCGACACGACCTTGCCCTCGGCGTCGACCGTGCGGAAGCGCCCCTTGATCTTGGCATGCAGGGTCACCGCCTTGGTCTCGAGCGCGTGCTGGAGCTCGCCCATGTCGGCAAACACCATGCCCTCGCCCGGCTCGTTCTGGTTGACGATCGAGAGATAGTAGAGACCGAGAACCATGTCCTGCGACGGCACGATGATCGGCGCGCCGGAAGCCGGGTGCAGGATGTTGTTGGTCGACATCATCAGCACGCGGGCTTCGAGCTGCGCTTCCAGCGACAGCGGCACGTGAACCGCCATCTGGTCGCCGTCGAAGTCGGCGTTGAAGGCCGTGCAGACCAGCGGGTGAAGCTGGATTGCCTTGCCTTCGATCAGGATCGGCTCGAACGCCTGGATGCCGAGGCGGTGCAGCGTCGGCGCGCGGTTCAGAAGCACCGGATGCTCGCGGATGACCTCGTCGAGGATGTCCCAGACCTCCGGACGCTCCTTCTCGACCAGCTTCTTCGCCTGCTTGACGGTCGAGGAGTAACCCTTGGCGTCGAGACGGGCGTAGATGAAGGGCTTGAACAGCTCGAGCGCCATCTTCTTCGGCAGGCCGCACTGGTGGAGTTTGAGCTCCGGACCGGTGACGATGACCGAGCGGCCGGAATAGTCGACGCGCTTGCCGAGCAGGTTCTGGCGGAACCGGCCCTGCTTGCCCTTCAGCATATCCGACAGCGACTTCAGCGGACGCTTGTTGGCGCCGGTGATGACGCGGCCGCGACGGCCGTTGTCGAACAGCGCATCGACGGCTTCCTGCAGCATGCGCTTTTCATTGCGCACGATGATGCCGGGCGCGCGCAGCTCGATCAGCCGCTTCAAGCGGTTGTTGCGGTTGATGACGCGGCGATAAAGGTCGTTCAGATCCGACGTGGCGAAACGGCCGCCGTCCAGCGGGACAAGCGGACGCAGGTCCGGCGGGATCACCGGAACCACCTTCATGATCATCCATTCCGGACGGTTGCCGGATTCCATGAAGTTCTCGACGACCTTGAGCCGCTTCAGGTACTTCTTCTTCTTGAGATCTGAGGTGTTCGAAGCCAGCTCCGAAATCAGATCTCCGGCTATCTTCTCCAGGTCCATGCCGGCCAGAAGGTCGTGGATCGCCTCGGCTCCGATCATGGCGGTGAACGAGTCCTCGCCATACTCGTCGACGGCCATCATGTACTCTTCCTCGCTGAGCAGCTGGTGCTCCTTCAGCGCGGTGAGGCCGGGTTCGGTGACGATGTAGTTCTCGAAGTAGAGGACCCGCTCGATGTCCTTCAGCGTCATGTCGAGCAGCGTGCCGATGCGCGACGGCAGCGACTTCAGGAACCAGATGTGGGCGACCGGTGCCGCCAGCTCGATATGGCCCATGCGCTCGCGGCGGACGCGCGACAGCGTGACTTCGACGCCGCACTTCTCGCAGATGACGCCCTTGTACTTCATGCGCTTGTACTTGCCGCACAGGCACTCATAGTCCTTGATCGGACCAAAAATGCGCGCGCAGAACAGGCCGTCACGCTCCGGCTTGAAGGTGCGGTAGTTGATGGTCTCCGGCTTCTTGATCTCGCCGAACGACCAGGACAGAATCTTCTCAGGGCTGGCAAGCGAGATCCTGATGGAATCGAACACCTGCGCGGGCGCCTGGGGATTGAAGAGATTCATGACCTCTTGGTTCATGCCGTTCTCCTTTTCGGGGTCCTCGAAAACCCCTTGCATCTAGCGCGGGCCAAACGCCCGCTGACTTGATCGGCCATCGGCCGAAGAATTTGGGTGCGCCCCGGTCGCGAGAGCCCTCTCCCGCGACCGAGCGTCTTGCTTATTCGGCCGCGTCGGGCAGCCGGATCGGGTTGTCGTCGAGCTTGGTGTTCTCCAGCTCGACATTGAGGCCGAGAGACCGCATTTCCTTGACGAGAACGTTGAAGCTCTCGGGGATGCCGGCCTCGAATGTGTCGTCGCCTCTGACGATCGCCTCGTAGACCTTGGTGCGGCCGGCGACGTCGTCCGACTTCACCGTCAGCATCTCCTGCAGCGTGTAGGCGGCGCCGTACGCTTCGAGCGCCCAGACCTCCATCTCGCCGAAGCGCTGGCCACCGAACTGCGCCTTGCCGCCCAGCGGCTGCTGGGTAACGAGCGAGTACGGCCCGATCGAACGCGCGTGGATCTTGTCGTCCACAAGGTGGTGAAGCTTGAGCATATATATATAGCCCATCGTCACTTTGCGATCGAACGGTTCGCCGGTGCGTCCGTCATAGAGCTGCGACTGACCGCTGGTGTGCAGGCCCGCCTGCTCCAGCATGATATTGATGTCGGCCTCGTGCGCACCGTCGAACACCGGTGTGGCGATGGAGACGCCGCGGCGCATCTGCTCGCCCAGGCGAATGATGCTCTCGTCGTCGTATTCGCGGATCGGCTCGTTGCGGTCGTTGGCCGGCATGAAGCTCTCGAGCGTCTTGCGCAGCGGTTTGATGTCGCCCGCCGTCTTGTACGCATCGATCAGATCGCCGATCTTCCTGCCCATTCCGGCGCAGGCCCAGCCCAGGTGCGTTTCCAGGATCTGGCCGACATTCATGCGCGACGGCACACCCAACGGGTTGAGCACGATATCGGCATGCGTGCCGTCCTCGAGGAAAGGCATGTCCTCGACCGGAACGATCCGCGACACGACACCCTTGTTGCCGTGCCGGCCAGCCATCTTGTCGCCGGGCTGCATCTTGCGCTTCACGGCCACGAAGACCTTGACCATCTTCATGACGCCCGGAGGCATTTCGTCGCCGCGCTGCACCTTCTCGACCTTGTCCATGAAGCGCTGCTCGAGCGCCTTCTTGGAATCGTCGTACTGGCCACGCAGGGCTTCTAGTTCGCTCTGGAGCTTTTCGTTCTCCACGGCAAACTGCCACCACTGCGAACGCGGATACTCGTCGAGCGTGTCCTTCGACAGCTTCGAGCCCTTCTTGAAGCCCTTCGGCCCGGCAATCGCTTCCTTGCCGACGAGAACGTCGGAAAGACGCGAATAGACGTTGCGGTCGAGGATCGCCTGCTCGTCGTCGCGGTCCTTGGCGAGGCGTTCGATCTCCTCGCGCTCGATCGCCATGGCGCGCTCGTCCTTCTCGACGCCGTGGCGGTTGAAGACGCGCACTTCGACGACGGTGCCGAAGGTTCCCGGAGGCATGCGCATCGAAGTGTCGCGCACGTCCGAGGCCTTTTCACCGAAGATGGCGCGCAGCAGCTTTTCTTCCGGCGTCATCGGGCTTTCGCCCTTCGGCGTGATCTTGCCGACCAGGATGTCGCCCGGCTGCACTTCCGCACCGATGTAGACGATGCCGGCCTCATCGAGGTTCTTCAGCGCTTCTTCCGAGACGTTCGGGATGTCGCGCGTGATCTCCTCCGGGCCAAGCTTGGTGTCGCGGGCCATGACTTCGAACTCCTCGATGTGGATCGAGGTGAAGACGTCGTCGGCGACGATGCGCTCGGACAGGAGGATGGAATCCTCGTAGTTGTAGCCGTTCCACGGCATGAACGCGACCAGCACGTTGCGGCCGAGGGCCAGATCGCCGAGCTCGGTCGACGGGCCGTCGGCAATGATGTCGCCCTTGTTGACCCGGTCGCCCATGCGCACCAGCGGACGCTGGTTGATGCAGGTGTTCTGGTTCGAACGCTGGAACTTCATCAGCCGGTAGATGTCGACGCCGGACTTACCGGGATCGAGATCTTCCGTGGCGCGGATGACGATACGCGTCGCGTCCACCTGGTCGACGATGCCGCCGCGGCGGGCGCCGATGGCGGCGCCCGAGTCACGGGCGACGATCGGCTCCATGCCGGTGCCGACGAACGGCGCTTCGGCGCGCACCAGCGGCACGGCCTGACGCTGCATGTTCGAGCCCATCAGCGCGCGGTTGGCGTCGTCGTTCTCCAGGAACGGGATCAGGGCCGCCGCCACCGACACCATCTGCTTCGGCGACACGTCCATCAGATCGACGTTTTCGCGCGGCGCCATCATCACTTCGCCGGCGTTGCGGCAAATGACGAATTCGTCGACGAAATGACCATTCTTGTCGAGCTCGGCATTGGCTTGCGCGACGTGGTGCTTGGCCTCTTCCATAGCCGAGAGGTAAACGACCTCATTGGTCAGCTTGCCGTTGACGATCTTGCGGTACGGGCTTTCGATGAAGCCGTATTTGTTGACGCGCGCGAAGGTCGCCAGCGAGTTGATCAGGCCGATATTCGGGCCTTCCGGCGTCTCGATCGGGCAGATGCGGCCGTAATGCGTCGGATGCACGTCGCGCACCTCGAAACCGGCACGCTCGCGGGTCAGACCGCCCGGTCCAAGCGCCGAAAGACGGCGCTTGTGGGTGATCTCCGACAGCGGGTTGGTCTGATCCATGAACTGCGACAGCTGCGAGGAACCGAAGAACTCGCGCACGGCGGCAGCCGCCGGCTTGGCGTTGATCAGGTCCTGCGGCATCACCGTGTCGATCTCGATCGAGGACATACGTTCCTTGATCGCACGCTCCATGCGCAGCAGGCCGACGCGGTACTGGTTCTCCATCAGCTCGCCGACCGAGCGCACGCGGCGGTTGCCGAGATTGTCGATGTCGTCGATCTCGCCCTTGCCGTCGCGCAGTTCGACCAGCGTCTTGACCACGGCCAGGATGTCGTCCTTGCGCAGCACGCGCACGGTATCCTCGGCCTTGAGCTCGAGGCGCATGTTCATCTTGACGCGGCCGACGGCCGACAGATCATAGCGCTCGCTGTCGAAGAACAGCGAGTTGAACATGGCTTCGGCGGTCTCGAGCGTCGGCGGCTCGCCCGGGCGCATGACGCGGTAGATGTCGAACAGCGCGTCCTGGCGGCTCTCGTTCTTGTCGACGTTGAGCGTGTTGCGGATATAGGCGCCGACATTGACGTGGTCGATGTCGAGGACCTTGATCTCGTCCTCGCCGGTGCCGAGCAGCACTTTCAGCGTCTTTTCGTCGATCTCGTCGCCGGCTTCGAGGAAGATTTCGCCAGTCGCGTAGTTGACGATATCCTCGGCAAGGTAGTTGCCGAGCAGATCCTCGTCGGTCGCCTTGATCGCCTTGAGACCCTTTTCGCCAAGCGCCCTGGCCTGGCGGGCGGTGATCTTCTTGCCGGCCTCGACGACGACTTCGCCGGTGTCGGCGTCGACCAGGTCGCCAACGGCCTTGAGGCCGCGGAAACGCTCGACGTTGAACGGGATGCGCCAGTGGTCGCCGGCGCGCTTGTAGGTGATCTTGTTGTAGAAGGTCGACAGGATCTCTTCGCCGTCCATGCCGAGAGCCATCAGCAGCGACGTCACCGGAATCTTGCGGCGGCGGTCGATGCGGGCATGCACGACGTCCTTGCTGTCGAACTCGATGTCGAGCCACGAACCGCGATAGGGAATGACGCGCGCGGCAAACAGAAGCTTGCCGGACGAGTGCGACTTGCCCTTGTCATGGTCGAAGAAGACGCCCGGCGAACGGTGCATCTGCGAGACGATGACGCGCTCGGTGCCGTTGACGATGAAGGTGCCGTTCAAGGTCATGAGCGGCATGTCGCCCATGTAGACGTCCTGCTCCTTGATGTCCTTGATCGACTTCGCGCCGGTATCCTCGTCGATATCGAACACGATGAGGCGCAGCGTCACCTTGAGCGGCGCCGCATAGGTCAGGTCGCGCTGACGGCATTCGTCAACGTCGAATTTCGGTCCTTCGAACTCGTATTTCACGAATTCCAGCATTGAGGAGCCGGAAAAATCGGAAATCGGGAAGACCGACTTGAAAACTGCCTGCAGTCCCTCGTCAGGACGCCCACCCTTGGGCTCCTCCACCATCAGGAACTGGTCATAGGATGCCTTCTGAACCTCGATCAGGTTCGGCATCTCCGCAACTTCCGGGATCTTCCCGAAAAACTTGCGTACGCGTCTGCGGCCATTGAAAGTCTGGGTCTGGGCCATCGTCGCTCCTTAGCTCAATTCTCGGGACGAGCCTCGCCGCGGCTCGCCTTGCATCTCGGGCCACCTTGGCGGCCCTGTCTTGTTGCCCGCCGCATGTCGGCGGCTTCTTGTCTTTTCACCCACCACCAATTGGCGGCGGGCCAGAAACGGGAGAAAACCCGTTTCCTGAAGGCCGTTTTGCGGCCCTCAGGAAAGAGGTTTTCGCAGTCTTCGCATTACGCAGCCTCCCTTCGACGCGAAAGGAGTGGCGGGCGGCGCGGCCCCGTCCGCCCGGTCTGAACGCGTTATTGAGTTCGGCCATGGGGGCGGCTGCGTTCCGCTGGGGCGGGTACATGTTCCCGGGGGCGGTTGGAACGGGGTGCATTAACCGCGT
>NZ_JAMYKT010000052.1:0-15879 GCF_040317515.1 Mesorhizobium sp. M1428 | reverse complement strand
ACCTCCATCGAGGTGGATGTTGAATCAGCACAAAACGCAGCCGTCACATCACAATCGATTCATCGATCACAGGACGTGCTCTAGGTCGCCTTGGCAAAAAATTGCGATCTGGATCCGGCAGGTATGGACGGTATATTACGCGACAATTAAACGCCATGTTCCGTTTGCTGCTTAGCTTCGTCTCGTTGTTGTTTTCCACCACGCTTCTTTATGCGCAAGAGTGGCAGCCCTTCGGCATCAAGCAGTTTGGCTTTGTATTCGATGTGCCCCCTGGCTTTGTTCTGACTCAGCGTTCCGACCAGGGGGCAGCTTTTCAGGGCACAAACGAGGCCTTTCTTGCTGTTTGGGGCGCAAGGCTCGGCAAGGCCAGTTTCCGCGCCGAGATAGAGCATCGAATTGTCGAGGACGAAAAGGCAGGCTGGAAAGTGACCTATCGGCGCGTTAAGCCGACTTGGGCCAGCTATTCCGGCATCAGGGACGGGCAAATCCGCTACGTACGCGTCATTGCGATCTGCAATGACCGTGCGGCGCTCTTTACAATGAACTACAGCAGATCCGAAAAAATCCCCTACGATCCCGTCGTGGTGCGAATGGTGCGATCCCTACGGGCGGAAGGCTGCTAAAGCCTGATTAACTTTCAGAAACATGTGTGGACGTTGATCGCGCTCACTTGCAGCGAAGACTGAGATTTAACGCCAACAGCGGTTCTCAGTCGGCCCGTTCCACCGACGCACCGCCAACGTGGGGCAATCTGCTGTTTCCGCGGTTCCGCAACGGCGAAACCGAACCAGGCTGGGCGCCTAGCCCTCACCGCGGCCGCGGCGCTCAACGTTTGCGAGCCAGGCTCGCTGGCTGCTTGCACCGGCCTTCGCCGTTTCCATCACGTTCTTGGTGACTGCAATGATGGTTTGTTGAAGATTGTTGCCGGTATGATGGAACCGGAGTTCAACACGGCGCTCCAATAGCGTTCCAAGCCGTGCAAAAGTTTCAACCCTCGGCGGCATTGAGATTGTCGCCGGCTCCGCGAAAGGGTGCTGGATGCCGTCAACACAGTGGCTATCCCCGCGGGAAATACTTCCCCGACTGGCGATGATGTAGCCCCATTATCTGGGTCGACATTCCATAGTACAGAAGCCGAGCAACTGCGTCTGCCGCGACATTTTTTGGAGGTGAAAGCCGGCTGACCGGACCGAGCCACCAGCGATGCGACCGGAGTGACGCCGCCGGCCTGGCCTTCGCCACGGTATCGAAGCATCTCGCGACTGCTATCGCTGTTTGCGCTTCGCAACGCGAGCGGAAGCAGCAAAGAGACTGAGAGCCTCACCTCCGCGGGGCGACCGCCAAATGGCCAAAGGATGAATGCCAAATAATCGCAGCAGAGCGGTACATGCGCAACGAAAGTCGCTCGGCAGCGTTGCGGTCTATCCAAGGCGACAGGGAGGACAAGATGGCCGAAGACAAGAGTAAACGAGATTTCCGCGGACGCGACCGCACGTCAGCGCACGAAGACAATGAGGTGGAGTATTTCGCCGCCCAGAACGGCCTGACCCCCGACCAGCTCGGCAGAGATCCACGGCAAGGATCGCGCCCGCCTGACGGAGGCTGCAAAACGCGTCTTAGCTAATCTCCCAGACCGATGCGCCCAACCATGCCGCGATATTTCTTCGACTTCGCGGATGCCAATGAGTTGTATCAGGACGATCAAGGCACCGATCTTCCTGACGCGGAAGCTGCCAGGGTCGAGGCAGCAAGGGCCTTGGCGGCGATCGTGAAAGACAAGGCAGACGGTTCCAGCCGCGACTTCGCAATGATCGTTCGAACAGAGAAGGGCGAGGTGTTGCTTCACGCCAGGATCAGATTCGAAATTGAGATGGCGCACTAGAGGTGAGCGGGCGTCATAGAAAATACGAACGAGCGAGCACGTACCCGACCAATCCTAACATCGAGAGCACATAAAGGACCAGGAGCAACGGAATCATAGATGGTTGGTGGCCGACTAGGCTTCAGCTTCTTCCTGTTCCACCAGCCTGGCTTTCATAAGCACCTCATCGTCCGACCCATTTTTGCCGTGAGCCTCACTTGAAATCTTTGCCGCGACGTCTGCTCGGATTACTGGATCCTCGGGCAGGCGGCTCGGAAGCCATTCAGGAAGATTGTCGCCACCATTCTTGTCTATGGCCAACAATGCTTTCTGCCTCAACTATGCTCCAAATTTCTAATGCACCATTTTGACCAAGGGGTTTGCTCACCATGGTCCGTGACGACCTGCCCGCGTCTCCGGAGGAAGGACGCGGACCACAATCGCTTCCACCGATCCTGGAGCTGTGAGGAGTGATCGCGCGCACCAGGCTGCGCAGGCCCCCGAGTTACCCTTGCCTGATGCAAGGCGCCCGATCGCGTCCCGCCGTTCCCGCACGTGTGGGACGTTTCGCATTGAGGCTGGACACCGCTGACGGTGAAGGTTGGGCGTGCGCAGCAGACCTTGGCCCCGGACGATGCCAGATCGGGTGGCACCGATGGCCCGGCTCCTGTCCCCCCGAAAGTGCGCGTTTTTTGCCTCCTCGGAATTTCAGCCGGACTATCCCGGCTTCTCGGGCGACTTCCGGTTAGAATTCAGCATCCGTGGCTCGTGCACGAGTGATGCGCGATCGATTCCAATCGTTTCGATGAGATCGCGCGCCGTTATACCAGTCTCTTCGGCGAGCAACCCCGCATGAAGCTACTTGATACGCTCGCGGTCTGTCTTGTCCTCGCCAATTGGTGACAATCACCTTGTCGCAATCAGTTTTCGCTTTCGCTACGCCGAGGTGCATTCGAGCTCTTTCCTGGCGGATCTCCGCTGCCGTCCGATCGGCTCCCGCCGGCCGCCCGCCGGAGGGCCTTGGTAGCCTCCGCAACGCCCGCGCGATCGTTGTCATTGGCGCGGATCAGCTCGGGAACCTGATCCACGGCGATGCCATTTTGCTGAGCGAAATGCTTCACGTCGTAGTCCTGGCTAGGTTCCAGGCGGTCTCGGTCGCGCGTGCTCTTGTCGTCGGCCATGTAGTCCTCCCGGTGGAGCTTCGGATCAATGGCAACGCGGGCAAGCAGCTTTCGTTGCGCTTTTTACAGCCCGCGACTCCTGAATTGTTTGCTGGTCCGCCTCGACCTTGAGCCTGCTTTCCCTCCGTTCTGCCCCCGATGTGTTACTTGGAGCTGCAGTGTGAGCCAGGAGAATCGTGCGATTTCAGCTCATCTGAGGCGCTTGTGGTGATGAGCTCCTAAAGGAGCGGTTTAGTAGCGTCACCAGTTTTCCGTGACAGGCGGCACCAAGCGTCGCTACCAGGGCTGGTGGCCAGCCCCGGCAGGACCTCGCTGATCGTGGTGTCCCCTGGCGCGTCGACGGCGAACGCGATGATCTCGGCGATCCGGTCGTTGTTGCTTTTAATCCGGCTCATCTCTTAGGACGCCATCTTTTTGCGTGGGACAGGCGTCCAATCGGTGATTGCATCGACATCGATAGTGATCAGCCCGCCTGCCTTCATTGTAACTGTCCGGTCTTGCTCGTCCACGCGCGTCACTTCGCCTGTTAGCTGGAGTTCGTCGCCTGGCTTAGCCTTCTTAGGGGCAGGGATCGAATGTGGAAAACCGTAGGAGGGGATGCTGACGCTGGCTCTGCCGTCATCAAGCAACTTGAGCACCGTCACCGTGATCGCCACCTCGTCGCCGACGTTGATGTCTGTAATTTCCCAGGCCATGTGCATGAGTCTGGGGCGGTTGTTGCGGCCGTCAAGAGATTGCTAACTTGAAGAGAATGACTGACGTGCGCCTGAGCCCGCAATTTGTTTCGGAACCGATTCGAACCAGCGATATTGATTCAAATCGCAGCGTTTGGAGTGCGCGTGCATGCTTACCGAGCTTGGCCTTGGCCGGCTGTCGTTCATTGAGTTCCAAATGCCCACACTGGTCGACAAGCCGCCCAGGGGCCGCGGGTGGATCCACGAAATCAAATACGATGGATACCGTACGCAGCTGATCATCCAAGAGGGTAGGGTGCAGGCCTTCACGCGCAACGGCTACGACTGGACCGACAGATACGTCCCGATCGTCCGAGCTGCGGGTACGCTAAAAGTAAGGCGGGCAAATCATCGATGGCGAAGCGACAGTTTTTGGTGCTACAGGGCGTCCTGATTTCCAGGCACTACGCCGTGAACTTGGGAAGGCCGAATCGACCAAGCTGGTCTTCCACGCCTTCGACCTCCTCCATCTCAACGGCAAAGACGTGCGTGACGCTCCACTCCTCGAGCGTAAGCGGGCCTTGCAACGTCTATTGAAAGGCGCGCCCTCGGCACTCGTCTATGTTGATCATCTGGAAGGTGACGGCCCGACCGTGTTCGAGCACGCGTGCGAAATGGGCCTTGAGGGGATTGTCTCGAAACGCGCGGACTCCCCTTACCGCTCCGGCCGGCAGGAGAGCTGGCTCAAGCTCAAATGCGTCAAGAGCGACAATTTTCCGATTGTCGCCTTTGTCGAAAAGCTAGGTGCCAGGCCGCGCAGGATTGCCTCGCTTTACCTCGGTCGCCGCAAAGGCAATCGCGTCCACTATGCCGGTAAGGCGCAGAGCGGCTACAGCCTCACCGACGCACGCGAAGTGCGCGAACGCTTGGACCCGCTAATCGTCGACAAATCTCCGCTGGCCGAACCGATAGACAAGCCCAAAGCGACTTGGGTGCAGCCGGCCGTTGAGGCTGAGATCGAATATGGCGGGATCACCGATGACGGGCTGCTGCGGGAAGCCGTGTTCAAAGGGCTGCGGGATGATCTGAGCTTACCAGCCCACACGCCATTGGTCGGCAAGACGCAGCCGCCCAATGAAAGTTTCGGCGTCCCTCGCGAGAACATTTTGCAACTGCTGCCCGACGCAGTCGTGCCATCGAAAGAGGAGCTGATGAGCTATTGGACGAAGGTGGCGAAAAAAGCGCTTGTCCACCTCGGCCGGCGCCCGCTCAAGCTGGTTCGCCACTCGCACGGGGTCACCTTCTATCACAAGCGCGGATTGCCCGACATTCCGGATACCGTGCACCAACTGCGTGTTCAGAAGCGCGAGGGTGGAGAAGGCGTGAGGCTGTGGGTCGATGATCTTGATGGCCTGCTTGGCTTGGTGGAAATAGGCGCTGTCGAGTTGCATCCCTGGAACGCCACCGTCGATGATATCGAGCATGCCGACCGGGTTGTCATCGATCTGGATCCTGGCGAAGGGGTCGAATGGGAAATGATCGTCGAGACGGCTCTGAAGGTCCGGGACATGCTGCGTTCGGAAGGACTCGATAGCTGGCCGAAGGTGACCGGCGGCAAGGGTCTGCATGTGATGGCGCCACTGCAGCCCGTGATCACCCACGACGCCGCCCGGCAGTATGCCCGAAAGCTAGCGCAGCAGTTGGTCAGCAAGCATCCCGATCGCTATCTTTTGTCGGCTGCGCCATCGGCTCGTTGTGGGCGCATCTTTCTGGATTACCTCCGCAACGGCCGCGGCAACACAGCCGTCGGCGCTTACTCGCCTCGAGCCCGTTCAAGCTTTCCGATAGCCGCTCCCGTCACATGGACGCAGGTCGAAAAGGGAATTTTGCCAGACGCGTTTACGTTGGAGAGCCCATTTCGGCCGGCGAAGGCCGCCTGGACCACGTGCAAAAACCGATAGCAATCGCGAAGTCTTAGTCCATGCAAAGGCCTTATCGGCCTCGACCTTGAAGCTGTTTCATCTACCCTGGTGAGTTCGCCTCGAAGCTCAATATGTGGCCTCGCTTGAACTTGGATTTGCTGTGCCTTGATCGAATGCGGAAAATCGCAGCTCGGGTGGAGAGGCTGACGCGGGCATCTGTCACGCGCCTTCACTGTAGCGGTAAGCGCGACTTCGTCTCCAATGCTCACTCCCGGCGTCGAGGTGCCCAGCGGCTTGGCTGCGGGGGGACTGTCAGCAAGAGGCCGCTGGGCCCTGACGACCAGCGAGCGTAAGAGGAGGCCCTTTGCTGGCTGACGAAAACTTGCGCGTAAAGCCACGGAAAAGCATCATCCGAACGAACACCGTCGTCGAGATGTGGGGGCCGTGAGGCGTTAGCCGGCGCTTTGAGGACGACGGGACATGGCGCCTGCATCGGGACATCTGGAACTTAGGTGCGGCCCAATAGAATGCCGCGACCCGTAAGGCCCGCGCGGCTTTGCAGCAGTTGCAATGAGATTCGATTGAAACTGTTGATATGACTGAATTGATTATAATTGAACAGACTTGATGCGGTCTGCTCGTCAAGTCGGCTACCATCGCGCCACCGATCCGGGAGGCGGTTGGATTCGAGCTCAGCAGAACGGCAAATCTGGCTGACCACGACTTGCTGGGACTGGCGCGTTCTCCGGCACGGCGCGCTGCTGAGGCCTCTTGTCCGTTTGGTCATGCGCAGTCCGTGAGTCTCCAAGAACCCGTCCATCTCGTCAATGCCATGAGCCGAGACAACTAACTGTCATAGGCAAGTAGCGGCTCAACGGCTCCAGAAGAAAGCGGCCCCCCGACGCTCGTTCAACATTCGAGACCGCATTTGGCAAGTCTTTCAACGTCCGGGTACGCCCTGCTGCTTCGACCGCTCCTTTTGTCTTGCGGATTCAGGAATTCGAGCTTTTCGGTTGTTTCCGATCATCCATTTGGGAAACGACCGATGCCGGCAAGCAAGGTTCTATGGGGCCAAATCCTCACCGCCTTCCTGATCGTCGTCGCGACAACATGGGGGGCGACACAGTGGACGGCAGCGCGGCTCGGCTTTCAAAGCCAACTCGGTCCGCCGTGGTTCGAACTGGCTGGACAGCCCATCTATCCGCCGCCTGCCTTTTTCTGGTGGTGGTTTTTCTACGATGCCTACGCGCCGAAGGTCTTCCTTGAGGGCGCGGCGATTGCGGCGAGCGGAAGCCTGATGGCTATCGTCGCAGCGATCGGGATGTCGCTGTGGCGGGCGCGCGACGCAAAGGACACCACGACCTACGGCTCGGCGCGTTGGGCGACGCGAGACGAAATCAAGGCCGCCGGGATGATTGGTCAGGATGGGGTGGTGCTGGGTATGTTGGGCCGACACTATCTGCGCCACGACGGTCCGGAACACGTGCTATGTTTTGCACCGACCCGAAGCGGCAAAGGCGTCGGCCTGGTCGTGCCGTCACTGCTGACCTGGCCGGGTTCGGCAATCGTCCACGACATCAAAGGCGAAAACTGGGAATTGACGGCCGGATGGCGGGCCCGTTTCGGCCGGGTGCTTCTGTTCGACCCGACCAATGCTGGATCCGCAGCCTACAATCCGCTGCTGGAGGTGCGACGGGGCGAGTGGGAAGTTCGAGATGTGCAGAACGTGGCGGATGTCCTGGTCGACCCGGAAGGCACGTTGGAACGCCGCAACCACTGGGAGAAGACCAGCCATGCGCTGCTGGTCGGCGCCATACTGCACGTGCTCTATGCGGAGAAAGACAAAACCCTCGCCGGCGTGGCGAACTTCCTTTCCGATCCAGAGCGGCCAATTGAGACAACGCTGCGCGCCATGATGCTGACGCGGCATTTGGGTGATGCCGGCCCGCATCCCGTCGTTGCGTCGGCTGCTCGGGAACTGCTTAACAAGTCCGAGAACGAGCGTTCCGGCGTGCTCTCGACGGCCATGAGTTTTCTGGGCCTCTACCGCGATCCAGTTGTGGCCAAGGTGACGTCATGCTGTGACTGGCGGATCGCAGACCTTGTCGAGGAGGCACGGCCGACGACGCTTTATCTGGTCGTGCCGCCATCGGACATCAGTCGCACAAAGCCGCTGATCCGACTTGTGCTTAACCAGATCGGCCGCAGGCTCACCGAAGATCTTCACGCGAAGGATCACCGGCAGCGTCTTTTGATGCTGCTGGACGAGTTTCCCGCGCTTGGCAGGCTCGATTTCTTCGAAAGCGCGCTGGCCTTCATGGCCGGCTACGGCATCAAGTCGTTCCTGATCGCACAATCGCTCAATCAGATCGAAAAGGCCTACGGACCGAACAATTCTGTCCTCGACAATTGTCATGTGCGGGTGAGCTTCGCCACCAACGACGAGAGGACAGCCAAGCGCGTCTCAGACTCTCTGGGGACCGCGACCGAGTTGCGCGCCATGAAAAACTATGCGGGGCACAGATTGTCGCCCTGGCTCGGGCATCTGATGGTGTCGCGGCAGGAAACGGCGCGTGCACTGATGACGCCGGGCGAGATCATGCACCTGCCGCCGACCGATGCGATCATCATGGTCTCGGGCCAGTTCCCAATCCGTGCGAAGAAGGCACGCTACTTTGCCGACCCGCGTCTTGCCGGGCGTGTCTTGCCGCCACCAAGGACCGGAGGGACAACGCAAAACGCTCGCTCAGACGACTGGACCGACACGACACTTTTTGTTGACCTGAAAGGGAAATCTCGCGAGCTGAGGCATGCCAGAGATCAGCAGGACGAGGATCCGGCCAATGGCGGCATTCGCCGCCAGCCCGAGCTCCCCGAACACGAAAACATCGCGCCGGAGCGAACCCAACGGCGCGACGATGAGTTCGATCTCGACCGTGACGAGCCCGACGATGACGCCCTGCGTCGTGGCAGTGTCGATCAGGCTATGAGGCGCGCTGCACGACAGGCCGCCCTTGACCCCAATGATGGCATTGAGCTTTGAGCGCATGAAGAACGCCAAGAAAAGACGTCTGTCTGCCTATCTCGACCCTGACGTAATGAGGGCACTGGCAGATTACGCTGGGCGACGCGAGGTCTCGCTGTCACTGGTCGCCGAGGCTGCGCTCGCGTCTTTCCTGTCGCCGGACGCCGAAGAACGAAAGCAAGCGGCGATAACTCGCCGCCTCGATCAGATCGATCGACGCGTGCAGCGGGTCGAGCGTGACGTCGGAATTGCTATTGAAACGCTAGCATTGTTCGTCCGGTTTTGGCTCAACTCGACTCCAGCCTTGCCGGAATCGGCGCAAGCGGAGGCGCGCGCCAAGGGCTTGCAGCGCTACGACAATTTCGTTGATGCGCTCGGTCGCCGGCTTAGCAAAGGACCAAGGCTCAGGCAGGAGATAGCCGACGATGTCCCGCCAGCGCCGCCGGCAACTGGATGAGCTGCCGGCACGACAGGCGCTTCAACAGCCCGACTCCCGGTGCCCGGTTGCGGAGCTACTTTGCGCAGCTGATACCCATCAGAACACCTCTCATCGGAGCGGCGGGCCTCGGCATTCGTCTCCACAGTCGATCTCGGCTAGGCATGTGCCTTCCCAGATTGGAGTTGTTTCGACTGCGCATGCTGGGTTAAATTCGAGCCTTTTCCCCGGGGAACAGGTTCTTGCCCGTGCCGTACCCAAGATTGCAGATGAAGCTGCCGGCGGCACGGCATCGCAGCCGAAAACCGGAGATCGGGCCTTTCCTTCGGCGCAATAACTTTGAAACAAATCCTGCCGGCACGCGTTCCAGCAGAGCGGGCGGGTTGCCGGAGGACCCAATGCCCGACGACTACAATGACATCGTCATCCCCCAAGACCACGATGCATCGCCACTTCGGGAGGAGGAGTATTTCGTCGTCTGCCCGGCGTGTGGCCAGGCGTTCGATATCAGGTGTATGGCAGAGGCGCTTCATCACAACGAGCTGGGCCACGAGCCCTACGACCTCGACTCGTAGTCGGCAGTTACCGACGGTTGTCGACGAACGCCGAGCCTGATCGAGACGTAAGTTCTCGCCCATCTGGCCGGCGCCGTCTGGTCGTCTTACAACGAATCCCTGTCGCGAGGCCGGAGCTTCGCTGGCACGCTATGTCGTGACAGATACCTCGCGGGCTTTCAGCTGCAACTTGGGTGCCGTGCGATTGTTGTCGACGCGACCGCGGCCGTCACCGACCGGGTTATTAACCCAGGGCGATGGCTCCTAATCCACCGCAACCATGTCACCCAGTCCCGTCACGACGCTCCGAGCAGACCTATTGCCGGCATCGAGGGGCCCGGAGCCCATCGCGGTTGAACTTGCCGAGCGGCGACCATGCGCTCGTTGCAGAGCCCTGTTTCAAGTAATCCGAAGACACCAGGGACGCACTAGCTGCACTTGTGCCCTAGCCGTTGAGCTTCCATTGATCCATTCATCCGCCCCACATCCGGCTGGACCGCGCCGCACCCTTGGGCTGTTCAAAGGCGTGGGCATCTTCCCTACGCCGACACCGGCTGCTGTCTCGCAGGAGCATCAACCCGCTGAAATCCGGTGGTGCTTTCTCAGCCGAGTGATCGCCGACTTGTCGACCGTGATCACCCCGCCACAGTCAATCCGCACAGTGAGTTTGTTCGCCCCGCGATCGACGCGGGTGACGTCCCCAACAAGAACCACTCGGTCGCCGGCCCGGACTTTCGGTGGCGGATCAATCGTATAAGGATGGTCATACGAAGGAATGCTCACCCTGGCGCGCCCGCTGGGGAGAATCGCGATGACGATACCTGCCAGCGCAACCTCATCGCCGACCTCAAATTCGCGAGGCATGTTAACGTGCAGCATGGTCTTCCTCCCGATGCTTTCCTAATTCACGCTTTGCTAAATTAATGCCCGGCCAACCAGGTTGGTTGCTTGCAATCGACTTCGTACGGTTCCGCACAATTCCAAGCTGGTAGGCGCTCCCGTTGGCCTTGGATCGGCCTTGGTGCGTCAAATTCTGCAGAAATGGTTTGACATAGGTCGATGGCTTTACCTGCCGTGCGGGTTATTGAACCCGGATCATCGATGCGGGTGTCGTGCGCGTACGCGCAGGTCAAGTTCGTCGGGAATTTCAAGGCCAGCGAAGTCATCATCCAGCAATGTTCAGCCAGGCCGTATGTTGTTCGCAATGTTTGCACATGGAAGCCTCCGATCGGGGTGACATTTCAATACCAAGGGCAACCCGGCAGACGCCGGAAGCGGCAAGCCCGAAAGGCTAGAACGAGGACACAAGCCTTGCCCTTCTTCGCGCTAGGCTTCGAGCTTTTTGGCGAGCGACCCTGAGCTCGGGCAGCGTCGGTTGCCACCAGCCTCGCTGCCGTTCCGTTAACCCGGCAGCACGCCGAGCGGGCCATGTCTTAATCAATTCAGCCAACGTCGCCGGACGCCATCTGCCCCAGACATGGTCGACGTTCGTCTCGATCAAATGCGCATAGAACGCCGCTAACTCCGAGGCGTCGACGAGTTCACCCGAAATCTCGGTGAAGACCACGATGCCGTATTGCTGCGTTGCCACGGCACGGCCAAGCCGGGGCAAATCGTTAGGGGGCAGTGGATAGCGACGTCGCCTGCGTTCGGCATAGCGCAATCTGGCGGCTTTATATTCCTCGGAGTCTTTGGACGCTTCCCGTCGCCGTTTCCTCTCCTCCGGTTCTGCGCGGCGGGCGGCCCTTTCGATGCTTGGCCAATGGCGCCTCAACTCCTCGTAGGAGCGGAAAGGCACCCTCCAGGCCCGCAGTTCGTCGTCCCAGCTCGCCCACGGGACGGATCGCAGTTCGTCGAGAACCGTCCGCGAATATGGGGTGCGAATGCGCAGGTCGTCGGCGACTTCCAGATACCGGCTCGACAGGGGATCGAAGGCGAAGGCGTCCCGTCCTTTGCTGTCATCATGTGCTACTCGTAGATCCGCCTCTTGTGCCAGCCAGCGCTGGATGCGCCGCGCTGCAGTCTTTCCCGGCACGAACCAGCTTCTCCGCTCGTCACTCCACCTGGCGCGCGGGAATGTCTGTCGAAACCGCTCAACCGCGGCGCGATCGTATGGAAAGCGCGCTTCGGCACCAGGAACTGTCCGCGGTGCAGCAGGGGCGTCGGATTTTTCCATCAGGTTGCGAAGCACAGCACTGCTCGCAAACAACGCGGTGCAGCTCATTTGGGTCCCAAGAACACCAGAAGGTATGGTCAGAGCCGCAAGGGGAAGCTGATGGCGCGATCGGTGAAACTGCTCAACGCGCTAACGTGGCGAAACCTTCACCGCGCCGGACCGTTTATATCGATCCAGGAGAGGTCCATTCATGCCCAGACGAGATGCAAAAAACCCCAGACGGCCAGCGAGCCCTCGTTCGCGTCCCCTGAAAGGCGAGGAGACGGAAGTGAACCACATCGTCGAAACGCAAAGTATATCGCCAGCCCAGGCGCGGGAGCTGGTGCGGCGCCACGGAAACGATTGGCGTAAGATCGATGAAGCTGCGAAGTCTTTTAAGGATGACAGCTAAGCACTTCCAAGGCCGGGGAAGGGAGCTTTGTCACGGCAATCCGCGGGCAATCGGGCGGATCGGCTTGAGGTTGACGAAGGCCCACCATCGAACCTCAACATAAAGGACGTCGTCAACTGCCGATCACTGCATACGAATTGTTTGCCTCCAGGAATTAAAGACGCCGGACGAAAAGTTCCTATGATCCCGGCAACCGCCTCACGGGCAAGAAGACATCCGCTCCCGCCCCGGTAGCGAGCGAACCCGGCGGAGCTCACCTCATACGCAGGCCAAGCGCAAGTTCGGCCCGGTGGCACAACTTCGCGCTTCCACCAGTGAAGGATCGCCGTCGCTCACTTGCCAACGGGTCTCGGCGCCGACGCGCCACAAACGGAGTTCGAGGCGATTTTTGCCCAGGCGCAAGTCGTTCAAAGTGAGTTCCTCTATCCAGTCGGGCAGCCTTGGATCGATGTACAGCTTGCCATTTGGAGCGTCGGGCTGGAAGCCCATGATCGCTTGCAGAAGCGAAAAACAGGATCCGGCCGCCCATGCCTGCGGAACGTTCGCTCCCTTATACTGCACGGGGAAAGTCGTGGGCGTTCGCGGCAATCCGGCGAACAGCTCGGGCATTCGATGTTGCATGAAGTAGATTGCGGCGCTGCTCACGTCGCGAGAGAGGCGGCAGGCTTCCGCGAAAAAGCCATAGCGCCGGAAGCCGAGCGCGATCAGCCCGTTGTCATGCGGCCATACAGAGCCGCGTTGATAGGAATGTGGATTGTAGGCCGGGTGATCGGCCGAAAGCGTCCGAATCCCCCAACCGCTCCACATATCCGGCATCATCAGCCTATGCACCACCCTGACGGCTCGTTCGGGTGGGACTATTCCCGACCAAAGACAGTGACCGGGGTTGGAAGCGACGCTCAGCACCGGCTTCTTGTCGCCATCCAACGCGAACGCGTAGAAGCCGGATGCCTCGTCCCAGAAGACCTCGTTGAATCGGTCGAACAAGCTCTTGGCTTTGGCGCGTAGCTGCCCGGCACGATCGCCATCGCCTGTGGCATCGAAGATTTCAGCCATGCGCTGCCAAGCGTCATAGACATAGCCTTGCAATTCGCAAAGCGCCTTGGGTCCCTTCACCAGGGTGCCGTCGGGATAAACCAAGGCGTCACCGGCGTCTTTCCAGCTCTGGTTCTCGTACCCCGCAGCCGAGCGGGTTTCGTATTCCTGGAAACCGTCGCCGTCACGGTCCCCATACCGGTCAATCCAATCCAGGCACTTCTCGGCCGTTGCCATGTGTCGCTCGAGAAGGCTGGCGTCACCGGTGCATCGCCAAGTGTTGTGGAGCACGATCAGATACAAAGGCGTGGCATCGGCCGTGCCGTAATAGGGCGTATGGGGGATCAAATTGAAATGGGCGAGTTCGCCGGTGCGAAGCTCATGCATTATCTTCCCCGGTTCCGCATCGCGGTAGTCGTCTCGTTCGGTGGCCTGAAATCGCCCTAAAACGTCCAAGGCGCCGCGCGAAAAATCTGGGTAGACCAGGGCATTCTGAAGTGAGACTATCAGGCTGTCGCGCCCGAACAGGCTTATGAACCAGGGTAGTCCGGCGGCCGGCACGTATTCTAGTTCGTCCGTACCTTCGATCGGCAGCCGCAGCGCGGCCATGTCTTCGACCGCCTGATGGTAGAAGCGATGAAATTCGTCATTGGAACAGTTGAACTTCAATGCGCTGCCTTGCCATCCCGCGAGGCGTTTTGCGGCCTTCGACTCGAGGCATTTGTCAATGCAGGCTCGCGGTGCCCGATAGATTGTCTCGCCATTGCCAAAGTCGTAGAGAAGACAAGCATGCCATGTCGCGCCCGGTTCGAGCTCGATGTCGAAGCTGATCCGGCCATTGGCATAGACGGGCTTTGTGGCCGTCCGGCGGACCTTGACAATGACGTCTCGCTTGAAGTCCCGATTCACGTACGAGGTACGAAGGCTCGCCGCTCTGGACGACCATTCCGTGGTAATACGTCCGCGACGGATGATTGCGTCGGCCTTGACTTCGAAAAGATCGGCAAAGTCGCTGCGCATGGCAACTTCCAAATTGAACCGCACTGGCTTTTGCCCGTGGTTTACGAGTTCAAAATCCTCATGCAGCCCACCATCCAAGGCGCGGCCGATTACCAGCCCAAGGCTGCCTGCTGGCACATGGTTCGTTTCGGTCGCGAACGCCTGATTGACCAGATAGATCTTGGCGGCGAAGTAGGCGATGTTTCCGGAACTGAGGAGGTCCCATGGTTGCCCATTGGCAAAGATCTGCCAGCTGGATATCAGGCGTGTGTCAGACGCATACAACCCGTTATACGTGGGCCAGGCGATCTGGCCATCCGGTTCGGTGACAAGGAAGCTGCGTCCCTGGTTAATCGCCAGACGTGGCGGTCCGACTGTGATCTCTAGCGTCATTGGTTCAACCGTCACCCGATCGATCAGCATCCACGGGAACAGATTGAACGGCCAGTGTCGGCCGCCGCCGCGATCGTCGGCTACGAGACCTGACGTCTGCCTTGAACGCCTGGCCCCAGATCCACCAGCCGGTCATCAATGAGCTCGAACAATCTGACCGCTTCGAGCACATAGCCGCGAACAGGGGCCGACAAACCCGCCCCCTCCAGCAGAACTGCCAAGCCCGTCCCGGCGAGCACATCCTCCAGCCGCACCAGAAGCACGCGTGGCGAGCCTGACCTCATCCATCACCAGCAGCTCGGCGAAAGTATGAGCCCACGGCCGTTGCGCACGTCTGCTGTTCGCCACCAGGATCGAGCCGGCGGTCTGCCATCCGCCAACGCGCGGGCCGGAGAAAGATGGATACTTTCTGGCGAGGCCCGGCGACGCAGCAATCTGGTTGCGACGGCACGCGTCCATCCGGAGTTGTCCTCGACCGTCTTTCATCAAAATAGTCGCCGGCTTCAGGTGCTTGCGGGCGCCAACCTTCGAAGTGTCTTCCGCTCAAACTGGTGTATTCTCGGCGACTGTCAACAAGCAGAACGGCTGGGTGCGCAACGCATTTTGCCCACATAAGATGAGGGTCAGCCCAAAGCCGCGCGCTCCCGAGGGGTGAGCAGAGAGGGGTTCCAGCACGTCGACACGCGCCGCAGGGGCGACGGCCCCACACTGGTTGCATCCTCCATGGTGCAAACGACCGCTGCGGTTCTGAAAACCATGCCAGTCCGATATCGCCCACCGAGGCTAGACCCAAAGGCGTGAAGTCGCGCGACCCAGAATGATGGACACCACATTGGCAGCACCATCTGCACCAGACTGTTCGAATACTGCGGCACCTCAGGGACCAGGTGGCGTGCGATGAACCTTCGGGGCCTGCGCAGGCAGCCGCGGCGGCGCGGAGCGCGCTCGACGGCGCATGCTCTCATCGCGATCGAACGCAAGTGTGGCTGTTCCGGTGTTCGTGAGTGCTCGGTAGAGTGCCACATAATCGCTGCACATGCGCTCGACCGTGAACCGATTTTCGAACGTCTGCCGCACTCGTGCGCGATCGAGGCTGTCTATGCGCCGGAGCGCGCCCACAGCTTCCTCCACCGTATCCGCGATCCACCCGGACACACCGTCATCGATGATCTCCGGGACGGCGCCACGCCGGAACGCAACCACCGGCGTACCGCAGGCCATTGCTTCGATCG
>NZ_JAMYKT010000051.1:0-16481 GCF_040317515.1 Mesorhizobium sp. M1428 | reverse complement strand
AAGCCGATCTCCGATCCCAATACAGAATCGGCAACCTCACAGATCGCGACCACTCCCGAAAGGTGGTCCCACAACAGCGCTTACGATTTATGTCTCGGACCGGCGCGTCTCTCGGCAAACTCAGCCAAGGATCATGTCGTGCGCTTTGTACGAGCCCGCGCACCAGGCATTGGCTAAAGAGCGGAACCTGACACGAGCGCAGTCACCGCCCAATTTCGGCATCAGGAACGCCGCCTGGTGAAGCGCATCATTCCCTGCGCAAAGAAGCCCGCCACCTTGCAAGTGACGGGCTCCCGGGCCGCAAAGCCAGGAGAGTGTTGTCTGAGCCTCACGGCCCGATCCGACACTCCCGAACGCTCTCCTTAGCGTCGCGCAATGAGCATGCAAAGCTGACGCAGATCGCTGTCATACGTGCCTTCGCTGCTGAGTACGTCGGCACAGCGCTTCTTCATGCGGATCAATTGGCTGCTCGACAGCTGGGCCACCACGGTGGGCACGCTGGGCGTGCCAGGCGTTCCAGGTGTCCCCGGCGTGCCGGGAGTGCCAGGCTTGCCGGGAACGGTCCCGCCGCCAACGCCGACACCGACGCCCGCGCCGACACCGCCCGTGCCCCCGACATTGACGCCGACGCCCGCTGTAACGCCGCCGGTCCCGCCGATATTTGCGCCAGCCCCAGCGGTGACGCCCCTCCTGCCGCCTATGTTAGCGCCCGCGCCAGCGGTCACGCCACTCGTGCCGCCTATGTTTGCGCCAGCCCCAGCGGTGACACCACTCCTGCCGCCTATGTTAGCGCCCGCGTCAGCGGTCACGCCACTCGTGCCGCCTATGTTTGCGCCAGCACCGGCGGTGACGCCGCTCCGTCCACCGATGTTAGCACCGGCTCCGGCGGTAACGCCCCTGCTGCCGCCTATGTTAACGCCGGTACCGGCATTCACGCCACTGCGGCCACCGATCGAAGCGCCGGCTCCCGCGTTGATGCCGCCAGTGCCGCCGATCGAGGCACCCAGACCGGCCCTGATGCCGCCTGGGCCGCCAATTGATACACCAGCACCGACACCGACACCGGCCGCGCTGGAAGGAAGAGACAGAGACAAAATAACTGCACTACTGGCCAAGGCTGTGGCGAAACTCTTAGCGAAATTTGCCATAACACTCTCCTTTGGTAGTTACCTAACAGCAGCAGTTTGAATTCTTGCTACTTGGGCGACAACGAACTCAGAGAGGTTTTTAGTTGCTTGAGCACAACTGCATTTGAGATTGTGGCTTACGAGTAGAAAACCGTTTCGTTTCAATTTGAACGATTCTGAATGCAAGACTCCGGGGCTCCGGGGGATGCTTCACTATTCGTTAAGCATGTTCGAGGCCGTGATGGGACTGTCTCCAAGCGTCGTCGACACGTGTCGAAGCGCTCGGTAGGCGGGTAGGTATGAATCACCTGCCAGTAAGTGTCGCCCTCGCCATTTCGCTTGTCGTCGGTCTGGGCGTGGCGGCGATAGCGTCAAAGTATCAGACGGAAGCCTGCGGTATTCGATGTGTATCGGTCGTAAACGATGGGGCTCCTCTGAGGGGCACCCGCAACAGGGGGGAGGGTTGGACTGCAGGGAGGCTTTGAAACCCTAATCAGAAGGCGTAAGGACCCCTTGCTCCTTGGCCGCAGCCTCGAAGGCCTTGCGAGCCTCCTCAGGGGTCACTCTCTCCTCAAACGCGTCGATGCAGGCTTGGAGCGCCAGCTTCCACTTAGGTCCCCGCTTGGACCACTTCATGAGTTCCTCGGCGGCACCCTCGAGACTGTTGCACCCGTAGGTGACCCCAGGATGGTCGGTCTTTACGTGGACAGGAGGGGAAATCCAATGGGTTGCCATCACACCTACTACTCAGGAGAGAGATACATTTTGGCCTCCTTAGCGGCAGCCTCAAACGCCTTTCGTACCACCTGAAGGTCAACGGGATCGCCCTCCAAAGCTGACAGGCAGAGGGTCACCGCCTTGTGCCAGCGAGGTCCTCTCCGGGTCCACGTCTTTAGCTGCTCAAGGGCTGCCCTGGCATCGTCGCAGCAATGCCTATCACCGGACGCAGTCCTTACGAACACCGGAGGGACGAACCAATGGGTTGCCATGAGGGAATGTAGGGCGGCTAGGGAGTTTCGTCGTCTCTGACCTTACCAATCGCCTCAAGTAATGAAGCTAGGGTTGGGGTTAGCTCTGTTTCGACTGGTCCAAACAGCTTCTGTACATGCCGACGATTGTCTTCGGTGCCGATCAACTCCCGAACGGCGTCTGCAAGGGACCTATGCCCAGCTTTTGTCGCGCTTTGTCATGTCGGCCGAGGTTCCCCGCCTGTCGCGCAACTCGCAGATCAGGGAATGGTTGCATTAGGCGTCAGAAATGTTTGGGAACTGGCTCGGGTAACTGGGTAACTGGCACATTCAAGCGCTACGCATGGCAGGAACTTGCGGGAAGAGCCGGCTGCCCGCACAGTCGTAGCGCCACACGCATTCGGGGAACAAATGCAGGCCCTCGCGGTTAAAGACTCGCAGGGGTCGATCCGTCTCGGTGCAGCCGCTGTGGGGTCGTCTATCCCTCCGTGGCGGCGGCCCCCTCTAGCCGAGCCCAATGCCAGATCGCCTGACCTTCAAGTCGCACGACCCAGAGCGGATGAAACTACGGCCGCTTCCGTTCCCGGCAGTTCGAACAGCATGGCCAGATGCCGACACTCGGCTTCGTCCACGATCAGCTCCTCGATAGTCGCGATGGAAAGATGGCTTTTGAGGCGCAGCCGGACAACCGCCGCGAGTTTGTGAACGGGGACCGGTACCGCCCAAGCGTGATGATCTAGCAGACTATTGATCTCAGCAACTACCTTTGGATCGACGGCATGGGGTAATGGCAGCATGGAAGCCTCCCGTTCGGGAGAATAACTATAAGCCGATGGGGACGATGAGTCTGGCCGGGTACGTTTTTAACCAAACATCGTGGGCAGTTCACGGCCAACACGTACTCACTCTTTGTCGACCTGATCGCATTCATCAAGCAAAGACTTATGCTTACGCGGCAGGTCCTCTTCTACCGGAAGATTTAGCGCCTTGTGAAGGTAGTCCCGGACGGCTTCTGACGCGATCCACCGTCGTATAAGATCGGCCCTAACCCTCTGCTTCCTTTTGTCGACCTGAACCATGGCCGAACCTACAGGCTACATACACCGGACCAGCTAGGGGCCGGGCTTGTTTCTCGGGAATGTTTGGTACAAAATTCCGAGTGGGTGGTCGGATAAGTGGCTCGCGTGCCCCCCCTGAACCCTTCATTTCCCAAGTAGCGCCTTGGAGACCGACTTGCTATGTACTCTTCGCGGCGTCCTCGACTGCCGACCAAAACTCTGTTGCTATCAGCCATGACGCGCGCGCCTGTTATAGTTTCATTGGAGCCATGACCCTCAGCTTCGTTGGGGTTCTGGCCTTCCGGTGGTTTGGCCTCTCGCGCTGGTCTCGTTAACTTCTTGATCACTCATCAGGGCGCCGGTCCTCTTTGGCGGCTAGCTGGGCCAGCAACTGGCGCGATGCTTCGATTGTCCGACGCGTCTCTTCGATAGTCGATTGAAGGTCGTCTACCTGACGCCACGCCCGCGCTTGGTATAACCGGGCACCTTCAAGGTGAAGACGATCAGGTTCCCATCGATTCATTGTCTGATGCGCGCTATGCGGTTCAGTTCGAATTTGACCACGATCTGGGCTAGCTGGTTGCCTGCTTCATCGCGGACTTGAATGCCAGCCTCGTGGTAGGTGCCATCGGGCAGCTTTTCTCTTGCGATTTCAAGCAGCGTTTTTGCTGCCTCGTCCTCCGCAGATTCCAGGCTCGGAAGCTCTGAACCTTCAGGGTCTGGGAAGGTCTCTCCATTGCTGGACAAGTCGAAGAAATAGCGCGGCATCACTCCTAACTAGGATTGCCGGACAATGTTCAATGTCTGTTTTTTACATAGAAAGAGCTAATCCACCATGTCCCGCAGGGGCTTCTTGCGTTTCGGCGGCCTGTATTTCTCCACCAGCCTGACCTTGTTGATGTCGATCGTCACCGGCGGTCCCTGTCGATGGTCACCTTGCCGCCTTCCTCTTCTATGCGCGCTGGATAGGTGAGTTCGATGGCCCGTCGCACGAGCTGGCCGCCATGGTGCCACCGGATCGATCGTTGAAGAGATCAGGTTTTCGTCAATTTGTGCCAGACCGACGAGGTTACCCTGCGGATCTCGGAACTGCCCAATCGTCACCGGGGTGCCGGGCGAGCGTTTCGGCCCAAGACTTTAGGCGCTCACAAACAGCTACCGCCCGGGAGAGCGCTGATGCTGCGACTCGGCGTGGTGACATCTGTCCATGTCGTGCGCGTCGAGATTCTGCCAGCACATCAGCCAATTGATGAAATGCTCGGTTGTCGGCCCGTGCGGTTTTCCCTTGTACCCGGTGGCGACGTTGCCAGTCCTGACCGGTTTCATCTGGCGTCCGTCTGGTACCCGTCAGTGGGCCTATGCGCGTCCAATGGCGATCTCGATTACATTCCCAGATCGCCGCTTCCAGAGCCGGTCACACCCAAACAGACGAGGCCGTGCAGTCTGGCGACAAGAGCACGGTACCCACCGGTATGGGACCAGTTCACACCTTCGGCGATGCGATGAAGCTGATTTCTCAGGCCGCCGAATAGCCATGCACCGGTTCATGCGTCCCTTCACTCGCATCTCCCGCCCCTTTGCTCCGATGCACTTCGATGCCCGAACATCCGGCTGGAGGTTTGATCCCGATGAGATCGCGATCTTCGAATTGTCGGCGCACTGGCAACCATGGATCTGAGCCCCGAGCCTGATTCCGGCATCCTCAACCGACTGCCAATGTCACCGGCAGCAAAGGCTACGCCAGATCATCGCGATGGGGCATTTGCTGCGGCGGCGGAGTAGCAGATGTCAGGCGTTCAAGATTTTCGCTTCCTTGGCGGCGGTCAGAAATGCCACGCGGGCTACCTCCGGGGCGCTTCCGCCCCCGAGCACCTTCATGCAGGCCATTCGTGCCTGGATGCGGCACCCGGTCTCTCCAATGGGCCAGTCATACAGCAGCATTTCGGCGGCTTCGCGGGTGCTCGAAACACTGACTTTGCCCGAGGACAGCAACACGGTCACGGGTTTTTCGAACGTGCCGACGTCTCGTTCGCTGGTCATATTCTGGTTTCCTTTCACGATGTCCCGACGACCCTACGGGCGAACACCACATTTCGTTGCGTCACAATTGACTCGGTGCGCGAACATTCTGTGACAAGCTCCTTGCGACTGCATGCCTTTGGGGCCTGGCGACAACCGATGCTGGCGGCATTCCTGCCGCCATTGCCGAGGGGTGAGGATGTTGGTCCTCGGCCTCGATATCGAATTCGCTTGGTATGAGGCCGGCTCATCGCTCTCGTCGATCAAGACTGGCCTGATCAAAGCCGTGGCGAGAACGCCGAGGAGAAGGGGATCGGTCAGTTGCCAGCTTCGCGACAGGCCCGACTTCGTGGTGATCGAGCAGCCGATGGGCAACATGGTCTCATTCAAAACGTGGTCTCATTCAGGGAGACCGCCAATCTGCTTATGATGCGGTGGACGGCTCTCCTCCCTCCTGCGGTATGATCGCGGGATTGAGCTGGAGGAGCGCTACGATGAGGAGCATTACAACGATAGGTTTGGATATTGCGAAGTCCGTGTTTCAAGTTCACGGAGTGGATGCGGCCGGCGAGGTTGTTGTTCGCCGGAAGCTGACGAGGGGGCGTGTTCTTGCATTCTTCGAGAGCCTGCCGCGATGCCTGGTCGGGATCGAGGCCTGCAGTTCCTCGCATTTTTGGGCTCGCGAGCTGATCGCACTCGGCCATGATGTGCGGCTGCTGCCGGCACAGTAACCTATCTGAAGCGACAGAAGAATGATGCCGCGGACGCAGAGGCGATCTGCGAGGCCGTGACCCGTCCGACCATGCGCTTCGTGCCGGTCAAGTCGCCGGAGCAGCAAAGCGTGATGATGCTGCATCGTGTCCGGTTGATGCTTAATCGTCAGCGCACTCAGATATCGAACGCGCTGAGATCCCACCTGTCCGAGTTCGGGGTCGTGGCGCCGATCGGGCGGAATGGAATTGAACAACTGCTCTTGGTCATCAACGACGAGAACGACGCCAGGATACCCGCTGACGCACGGCTATGCCTGCGGATGCTGGAGGCACAGCTTCGGGTCGTGAAGCAACAGATCCTCGAAAACGATCGCCGGGCCCGGGCGAGTGCGCGAGAGACTGAGCTGGGTCGCAGGTTGATGGAAATCCCGGGCGTCGGCCCGCTGTTGGCGAGTGCGTTCGTGGCGACCGTCGCCGATCCGCACGCGTTCAAGTCGGGGCGATGCCTATCGGCCTGGATCGGGCTCGTTCCGAAGCAAAACTCGAGCGGTGGCAAGGAGAGGCTCGCCAGTATCTCCAAGGCCGGCAATCGCTACCTGCGACAGCTGCTCGTGGTCGGAGCCATGGCGGTCATCCGCTATGCCGAGCGGAACGGGACCAGGCGGCCATGGCTCGTGCAGCTGATGGCCCGGCGAACGACCAAGGTTGCAGCCGTTGCGCTCGCCAACAAGACTGCCCGCATGGTCTGGGCATTGATGACAGGCGGCGAGCGCTACAGGGAGCCGGCCATCGCATAGAACGACACAAGGCGAGCGATCGCCGACGAGGTTGGAAAGGGCGGACAGGAGCTAATGCACAAAGCCGGTTGAAACCGCCGGATCAGGAAAACCCACTGGGGCCGTGCACTTCGAGTGCGAGCTTACGATCGGGACCTGAGACGCGCGAATGGCATTATGGCCAGCGGCACATGAAAGGCCGCACCTACAGGTCGGATACATGGCCGCACCAACCAGCAGATGCAAAAGGCTCAAAGAATCCCTTGCCAACGGAGAGCCGTCCATACACGGCCCCAGCGACAAGCAAACCAGTAACCCGAACGCGTTGCAGCGCGAGGGGCTGGTCTGCGCCGCTGCGGCAATCATCAGCGGCGGCTACGGTATCCGCCGGGAAACAATCCCGTTGTCGACGTAGCGGAAGCGTTTGCTCGGCATGGGCTGCTTGCCCGCCTTTGACCACGCCATGTGGAAGCGCACTGCGGTCGAGCGCTGCCGGCCGCCCAAGACGAAGAATGCGAACGCCGCATAAGCCGTCGGCTTAGCGACGGCCAGCGAAGCTTGTCAGGGGTTCAAAATTGCGAGGGCAGCGTCACCTTACATCAACTTTACGCCGCCAAGGCGAGGACTGCTCGAAAGGCGGGTTACGAATGCGCCATGTGCTGATTTCCGGTAATGGAATGCGGCCTTGTCCGGATCGTAGACACGCTGCTCAATGTCGGCGGAGAACAAAGGACGGGCTGCGTGCACCGGCTTGTCATTGCCGACCTTGCCAAGGATAGTCTTGACGAGCGCTTCGCGGTCGACCGCGTATTCAGCGCTATGCGCAGATCATTATTGTCAAAGGGGCTGTCGCAGCGCGCTACCATATAGTAGTGCCGCGCCTGTGACTTGAAGGTAAGCTGCTGCGGTCAGAGACATGGCTTGCGGTGGGCGTACGGGCACGGCCGAGCGCTGTCTCGAGGATTGAGATGATCGTTCATTTAGTAGACGGCACATACGAGCTGTTTCGCCACTTCTATGGCCAACGCCGGTTCAACAACGGCCAAGACAAGCCGTTTGGCGCCGTCGTTGGCGTGCTGAACACAGTGCTGGAGATGATCGAGAATGGCGCCACGCACATTGGGGTAGCGACAGATCATGTAATCGAGTCGTTCAGAAATCGGCTCTGGCCCGGCTACAAGACCGGGGATGGCATCGAGCCGGCATTGCTCGCGCAGTTCCACCCCCTTGAGAAAGCCCTGGCGGCCATGGGAGTGGCGGTCTGGCCGATGATCGACCTGGAAGCCGACGACGCGCTGGCATCCGCGGCACGGAGCGCGGCTGCCGATGAGCGCGTGCAGAAGGTGTGTATCTGGACGCCGGACAAGGATCTCGCGCAGTGCGTGCGAGGTGACCATGTGGTTCAGGTAGACCGCAGGACCAAGCAAATTCGCGATGCCGCGGGTGTACGCGAGAAGTTCGGAGTGGAGCCGTCCCTGATTCCAGATTTCCTCGCGCTCGTGGGTGACACCGCCGATGGCTACCCGGGTCTCGAGGGCATCGGCCTGGTCTCGGCAGCCCGGCTGCTGGGCCGCTATGGCCCCCTTGAAAGCTTTCCGCCTGAAGCCCTCGGCAAGCGTAGAGAGTTCGCACTTTTGTTCAAAAATCTCGCGACGTTACGTACGGACGCTCAGCTATTCGATGACGTCGAACAGCTGCGCTGGCGCGGCCCGACCAAAGCGTTCGAGACCTGCGTGATCCAGCTAAATGACACCAGGCTCCTCGCACGTGCGCTCAAGGCTCGGGACGACTGACCTCGCGAGGCGAGGTCTGGAAGCGGTCAGCGCCGATTCCCAATCGCACGGGCACCGTACGCGCGGCAACAGTCTTGAAGAACACACAGCGCAACGTTGCGGCGGGTGACAGGCGCTCAGGCAGCATCTGCGTTGTTGGTGGCTTCGATGGCAAAGCGTCGCACCTAGACCTAGATGCAAGGATGGTTGCGTCTGGGCGTGCTCCGCTCAGTGGTATAGCTCGGCGGTGAGGCGGCTCGTGGGCGGGCCCTCAGTAGGGGGGCAGCATCTGAACCCTGCTTTGTCTTTCCGGTGATGGGGTGATGGGAAGGATACCCTCATTGCTCGATTGGCCTGTTCGAAAGATGACGGCCATCTAACACCGTCATTGGCGCCCAGCGAAGTTGCGGCAGATGCAAGTGAGGCGCTACGTTGTGCGCCCGTCCAAACGTGTTTGCTTGTCGTCGGCATTGGCCGATTCACCCAGGGTATCGGCGACCGTGGCACCTCGCGCACCCATTGGCTGCTGCGCACCTGTGGTGGTGTCCTTGGCTGTCTGGTGCTCCATCTCGGCATTCAGCTCCGCACCGACAATCAGCACAATCACGGAAATCCAGGTCCACATCATGAAGCCGATGACCGTCCCCAGGGCTCCGTAGGTCACGTTGTAGTTAGCGAAGTTTTCAAGATAAAAGGAGAACCCCACCGAGACCGCGATCCAAACCCCAGCCGAGAGGAATGCCCCCCATGTGGCCCATCGCCACTTTGCCTTTTCGCGGCTAGGGCCGTAGCGGTAGATCAGCGTAATTCCGCTTCCGACCATGATCAGCAAAACCGGCCACCGCAAGATCCGCACAAGGGTTTCGGTCCAGCCGCCGAGGTTCAGCAGCGCAAGCATTGCGGGCACGATCCCGACCGAGATGATAAGGCCGATGCCAATGAGGATGGCGCCAAGGGTGAACCCCAAGGCCAGGAGATTCAGATGGATAAAGCCGCGCTTTTCAGTCTCCTCATAAGCGATGTTCATTGCTTCAAACAGTGTCTTGATGCCGCTGTTGGCGCTCCACAGTGCAACAGCAAGACCTATGATAAAGCCAAAGCTGAGCGTGCCAGTGTTCTGAGCGGCCAATGAGCTAAGTTGCGATCTGATAAGCTCCAAACCGCCAGAAGGCAGTATGCCGCCAAGGAATGAAATGTGCTCGGCGATGGTCTGAGGATCGGCGACGAAGCCGTAGATGGACACGAAGGCGGCAAGCGCTGGAAACAGCGCAAGAAGCAGGTAGAACGTGGCTCCGGCCGCGATCAGCGTGACACGGTCCTCTGTTACCTCAGCCCACACCCGCCACAGCACATCCCTCCAGCCGCCGCCGGAAATTTGCGATGGCCGTTCGGCATTGCGTCCACGGCCCTCCTTGTCTTCTTGTCCGGCCCGCCGCTCCAGTCGCACTTGGTTTTCGTCGGAATCTTCGGCTTTGTTCTTCGACATGACTGCAGTCCGTCGCATCTTCCTCGACGGCAAACGTTTAGGCGCGCCAATAGATGCAGGTGCAGACCTGCGCTCGCAAATAATCATCCGCCAGCTGCAGAAATACCGGCCATCTAACAACGACACTGCCCGCCTCTGACTGACGACCGCTTCCGAGGGCCGGAGTGGGGCTGTCCGGTCTCGCCTCGGATGGGCCATCTCACCACATCGTTCCGCCGGTATCAGCACCGGCTAGCGCCAAGTTCCGGCGTCATGTTCTACCGCAGCGACTTTGAAATCGTGGAGGCATTTCCAGGCGCAAGACGCAGGAAGTCACTATCCGCATGCCGCAGGACCCTGGTTCGGCTGGCAAGGCAGACGCAGCAACGAAAGTGAATCTCTCGCCGGCCATGACGTGAAGGTTCTTCAGGTCTTAGGCGACAAGGACACACGCCGCCCAGGCTGAGCCGCAGCGTGAAGCTCTTGCGCAGTCGCTGGAACGAAACATTCCTCGACGAGGTCTGTTGGGTTCCGAATGGACAATTTGACGATCAGGTAGATACCTTCGTCTACGCTCTGAACGAGCTCGCACTCGGATCGACCTTCACCCTTGACAATATCGGACGGTCGAGATCGCCGAAGCTGATTTTAATCAAAATGCTCTGGCAGGGCCTTCAACTGATCGGTGGTCATTTGTGTGATGGCATGCACGGTGCCGTCTTCGTCCCGCATAAAATCGAGCTGAGTTGCATATAAGGCCACGCGCTTTGAGCCTATGCCGAGGAACCCACCAACATCGAAGACGACTTGCGCATGCTCGCCCGTTCCATGGATGTGGTCGACTGAACTGATTTCCTCATCGTGGCGACCGTAGATGGTCGCCCCCTCAACAACGTCAGCGCGCAGTTCAGAACTCGAAAGCCGTGCGTGATTGGTGTGGTCCATTTTTGGAGTCTCCTCTCCGCTGGACTGAGGTAACCCCCGACAGGGCCAACCGTTCCGAACCATCATTCACGAGTGTCATTCGCGGATGGGCACGAGCGGGAAATATGGGACGCGCTTGGCTGTCGCCGGTCCCAGAAACGAGCTGGCGTTGGGTTCGACATCCGGTTTTGGGGGGTGTCAGTGGTGGTGGTTCGCCTTGCACCAAGTGCAACCACCGAAGTAGGTCAGCCTGCCTGCTTAACCGCCTGAAAACGCGCCCGAGCCACGATGAGCAGCACGCTCTCATCAGCCATGCCACTCTGGAAGAGCCGCACAAGATCGGCTGCGAGCTTCTCAGCTGCCGGTGAGCCGGGCTCGACATGCCCTTCCTCGCATATCTGGCTGAAAACGGATTTGAGAGCTTCCAAGTCGGTCGGGTAAAGGGCTGGGTCAATGTTCATGCGATCAATCATCTGGGGCCTCCTCAGTTGGCGACAGGTGAACGAAACGACAGCGGACAATGACTCCGCTGGCCCAAGGAGTCATTTAGAAATGACAATGCATTCGGCTCGGTACGGATCGAACAATCCACAACGTGACTCATGAGAACGGAACATAAACTTATTTCCATTCTGGGGGCCACTATTCCCGCCCGCCACAAGGGCATCAATGCCTTACCGCTTTTGGCACTATCACGCGGTCATGCCGTGGGAGAACAGCTGCTACATGGCTCACCAGCCTGCTCATGGGCGTGCTGCCGAGAGGGAATGTGCCGAGCGCCGCGTGTTCCTCGACCGGACCCAGCTCTTGGGTAGCTTTGGACGGTTGTGCTGTTTCCCGATGGGATCGGCGTTGCACTGCAGACACCATTTTGTCCGACGTTGATCTGCCAGGCGGGACGGTTTTCAGCTTGCCGCGTGGGTCCGCGGCCGACTGAAGTCAGCGGTCAACCTCGCTCAACCTGTTGGCTGCCACAGAGCCGTGGCGAAGGAACAACAAGAGACTGATCCAGTTAGACCATGCATGCGTCGATACAAATGAAACAGGAGATGACAATGGCGACGAAGAAAGGCTCTCAGGGCGGCTCCAAGGGTTTGGAAGACCTTTTCCATGATGGGTTGAAAGACATTTACTACGCCGAACGCAAGATTTTGACGGCGCTCCGGAAAATGGCAAGGGGCGCGGAGTCCGAAGAGCTGAAGGCGGCGTTCGAAAAACATCGTGACGAGACGGAAGGTCAGATCGAGCGCCTGCAACAGGTTTTCGACGCCTTTGGCAAGAGAGCCAAAGGGAAAACGTGCCCGGCGATCGACGGCATCATCGAAGAAGGACAGGAGATTTTGGAGGAATTCGAGGAGGCTCCGGCATTGGATGCGGGTCTCGTGGCTGCAGCCCAGTCCGTCGAACATTATGAAATAGCGCGCTACGGGACTCTTGTCACATGGGCCGAGTTACTTGGTCTGAAAGACGCCGTCCCGCTACTCGAACAGACGCTCAAGGAAGAAAAAGCAACCGATGAGGCGCTCACCCGACTGGGCGAAACAGGCGTCAACGAACGGGCGATGCGACAGGCCGCATAGGTTTGGATCGAATCGACGCGAACGCGGCCCCGGCAGACGGATAGAACGGGGTTGTATTCCCCAATCCAGGCGCGCATCTACACCGCAGCCGCTGAGCCGTCGAGGTGGTGGTGGCCGACCGATTCGCCCATGCTGTGCTGCTAACTACGCTCGTGAGGACGACCTTAAGAGCGCAGCCTCGCTACCGTGCCATCTTCCCGCAAGTACTCGCCGCGGCAGCGACCCTGTCCACCATCGCGAGAACGGCCAGCGGTGCGGTGTGGTGGACCATGTGGCCGGCCTGCGGGATGATATGCACAAAGGAACCAGGAATCTCGGATTGAAGTCCAAGAGCCTCGGCTTTCGCATCGAACAACCGGTCGCCGGCCCCAGCGATAATGCCGACAGGCAGCGACAGATCATGGTAGCGGGTGAAGCGGCCGCCAGCCAGCGCGCCGGCCAGCATCAATCCCGATTCGGCCGCGATCGACCGCAGCTGTGAGGGCCGGCTGGCGATCTCTTTTGCCGACGAAGCAAACGCCGCAGAGATGATGCCGGGGCGAAATATCTTGCCCATTGCGAGCGGCCAGGTGAGCCGCACAAGCAGCGGCAGCAAGGTGTGGCGGAAAACTCCACCGGCGACAGGGAAGGCCGGTAGCGCCGCCAGTGCAAGGCCCAGGCGCGGCGGCGGACGGTAATAACCCGAGACAAGCACGATTCCGGCAACTGATGCTGGGTGCCTGCGCGCGAGTTGGAGAGCCACCGACGCGCCCCAGGAATGGCCCAGAATGAGATATCTTTCGATTCCAAGCTGCGCGATGGCGGCATGAATGAGATCGGCCTGCGCGGCCGCCGTCCACAATTTGCCTCGCGGCCGCGTGCTCCTGCCGAAGCCGGGCCGATCAAAGGCGAGCACCCGGTATTTGTCGGCCCCTTCGTCGAGCATGCCGCTGGTCTTGAAATCCTCGGCCGACGAGCCGTTTCCGTGCAGCAGGATCAACGGCGCCCCGCCGCCCTGCTCAAGGAGGTGCAGGCGCACCCCCGACACCCCGACAAGACGCCCCGACCCGTGCGGGAAAAGCGCGCGTCTGGCCCGAGCGCTGTTGTACAGCGCCAGGCTGACCAACCCGGCGGCAAGCAGGACGGCTGCTGCGGTTGTCTTGTTCGTGCGGCGGGTCACTAGCGGCCGCCGCGCGCAAAGTCGACAGGTGTGACCGCTCTCGGAATGCCTTGATGCTGCTGCCGAACTGCCGCGCGTGTCGGCGCGTGGCTTACAGAGTCCATCTCTTGCTCTCCCTGTTGGTTGCCCAAACCGCCTGATCGTCGGTTGCTCTTGGAAGAAGGTTCTGCTGCTTTCGGCTCACCGGAACTTTGCAATGGGATCCAGGGCTTAACGCCGATGCTTTGAAAGGGTCTCGATGATGACCGGCGCAGGACCGTAGCGACCGCTAGGCATGTCAGACCGGTGGATCGGGGTGCTGGGCCGGCTCCAGACATCGCCGTCTCCATTGGGTCTCAATTTTTCCTCGGCTCCCAATCGTGCTCGAACTGCACGGCCCATTCCAGGTTCAACAGCCATGGCTCCCGTCGCCCGATCCAAAGCTCATAATCTGGTATAAGATTGCTCGGAGCTTGATCCAGGCTGCCGATCATCACCTCGGCCTCGTCCTCCCGAAGGCTTACGAGGCGCGAACCACAGGTTGGGCAGAAGCTCCGCCCGGCAAAGGTGTGGAGATTGCCAGTGTCTTCGTAGCTCGATCTGGGCCAAACCGCGAAGCAGACGAAGGCGCTCCCGCTCGTTCGCCTGCAGTCATGGCAGTGGCATATACCAACCCTCGTCGGCTGCCCTTTGAGCCGGATGCTAGCAGCTCCGCAAAGGCAGCCACCTGTGCGAACTTGCTCGTCCATCATATCGACACCGCTCGCATAAGGAGATCGCAGCTCTCGTTTGGATTCGGAACAGAAGATTCATACGGCAGCACATCGGGATCCGGCGTCCACATTGGCGCGTCTAATGGCGGCTCTTCTGGTTGGGGTCCCATGGGAAGGCACATGGCGTAATCTCCTTTGCCCGGCAACGAGTGGCAAGGAGGGTTGGTTCCAGCCGTCAACTCGGCCTCACCCCGAGCTGCCCTTGAGAAGGTTGCCGGAGGCACTAAGCTCAGGCTCTTTCACGTGCGTCGAGGAGAATGATGAACTGTGAGGCAAAGAGCAGCCTGGCCGGCCGGACCAGACGCTGGGCCATCGCGCTAACGGAACGGAGAAGCGTCACCGGGACGGATGGCGAAGCCTCGTTCGGCCCATGGCTAGCCGACGCGTTGCGCTACGAGACGGCATTTCGCCGCGCGGAAATCTGGACCATAGAAGTCGAGCCGGGGGATGGGCGCCACTGCGTGGCGATGCTGGTCCGCGGCAATAGCCCCGCCACCGTCGTGTTGACCGGCCACTACGATACTGTCACGACGAGCGACTATGGCGAGCTGGAGGACATGGCAATCCGGCCGCAACAACTCACGCAGGCGCTGGGCAAAACCTTGGCCTCGACCGATGCGCCTGCCGCGAGGCGGGCGCGGGACGATTTCACGTCGGGAGAGTTTCTCGCAGGGCGCGGCCTGCTCGACATGAAGGCCGGTCTCGCCGCCGGGCTGGCAGTCTGCGCCGAATTGGCCGAAAGCGCTAACGCGGCGGGAAATCTTCTGTTCATCGCCGTCCCAGACGAAGAGAACAGTTCTGCCGGAGCGCGCAAGGCGGCACAGGAGCTGCCGGCGATTGCTGGCGAGCGCGGGCTCGATATTCTGGCGGCGATCAATCTCGATGCGATCGCCGACAACGGTGACGGCAGCGAGGGTCGTGTCATCGCGCTTGGGACGGTCGGCAAGCTGCTCCCGACGGCCCATGTCGTCGGCGTTCCCGCGCATAGCGGTTTTCCCCTGAATGGCCTGAACGCCGCGACTGTTGCCGCTGCCATTGCCGTCCGGGTGGAATGGGCCTCTGAGCTTACCGACGATCCCCAGTCCGTTCCGGGCACACCGCCGAGTCTGCTCAGCATCCGCGATGGCAAGTCCGGCTACGACGTGACGACTGCGGCGACCGCGTTCGCTACGTTCAACGTGCTGAGCTATCGTCGGACGCCGGACGAGGTGCTTGATCGCTTCGACCGGCTTTGCGCCGATACTGCTTCTGCCTACCTGGTGGAGCTGAAACGGCGGCGGGATCCCCTGCACGGCAGCACCGCGATCGATCGCGTCGAAACAATTCCCCTGCATCGCTACGAGGCAGTGCTGGACCGCCTCGATGCGGAAGCACGATCAAGGCTTGGCACCCTCAGCGCGTCTCTTGCCGCCGGCGATCTCCCCCTGCCGGAGCAATGCCGGCTGGTTACCGAGGAGGCATGGCGATTGAGCCGCTTGCCGGGACCGGCAATCGTCACCGGCTTCGGCTCAATACCCTATCTGCCGACGAACCTTTCGGATAGGCCGGCAGCGGCGAGGTTGCGCGCGATTGCCTTGGACGTCGCAGCCGGCGCAAGCGCCCGCTATGGCTCAGCGATCGGGTGTGCGGATTACTTCGCCGGCATCTCGGATATGAGCTTCTTTGGCGAGGCTACCGAATCCGGTCTCGACGTCGTTGCCCGCAACACGCCGATGTGGCGTGACGGCATTCGCTGGCCCAAGTCAGGTGGGCTGGCCAACATTCCCACCATCAATATCGGCCCGTGGGGACGAGACTACCATACCCCGCTCGAGCGGCTCCACATCGGCTATGCTTTCGATGTCCTGCCGCAAGTCGTGAGCGATGTTTGTGCGACGCTTCTTGCAAAGAAGGATTAACGCGCAGAAGCAGCAACTCGATACCTCGCCAGGAGCAAATCTGAAAAGCAGAGGTTGCGCGCCAGATCAATCCCGAGGCAAGCCTGTGAAGAGATCTCAAGAACAGCTTCACCAGCGCACCACGAAAACCAGGGGGCAGCGCCTATGACGAAGTGTTGGGAGGCTCGTCCGACTCCGGCAAACGGTCGCGAATGGCTTCCTCGGTTTTGCTTGCCGTCTTTTTCACGACTTTCTCGACGCGGTCGACCAACGTCTCGGCGTCGCCGCTGG
>NZ_JAMYKT010000050.1:0-16885 GCF_040317515.1 Mesorhizobium sp. M1428 | reverse complement strand
CTCCACTCCAAAATATTCTAACTCTTACGCGGGCGCGCCCGCGCGCCCCCACCCCCCCCCGCTGGGGGGGGGCGGTTATGCCCGCCCCCACCTTTTTGTCCGAGCAACGGATTGCCAAACCGCTTTTGGACTTGGGGTCCGCTGGAATAACCGGAGACGATCATGTCGCGTATTGGAATCCATTCGTTCGTCTGGTCGGCGAGCTCGGCGCAGGGCGACCTCGAGCGGACGCTGGCCAACACCAGGGAAGCCGGCTTCGACCTGATCGAATTCTCCTATCTCGACCCCGCCAATGTCGACATTGACGGGTTGGCCAAGTGGATCGCCGATCTCGGCCTCAGCGTTGCGATCAGCATCGGACTGCCGGCCGACGGCGATATTTCGAGCGCCGACAAAACGATTGCCGCGCACGGCGTCGAAATCCTGAAACGTACGATCGCGCTGACCCGCGATCTCGGCGGCCGGAAGGTTGCCGGCATTCTCAGCACCAGCCACGGCTTGCAGAGCGAGGCGCCGACCCGCGACCAGTGGGACCGCAGCGCCGGCACGCTGGCCGAGGTGGCGGAGACGGCAAAATCAGCCGGCGTCACCCTCAACCTCGAGATCGTTAACCGCTTCGAAAGCAACCTGCTCAACACCGCAGCGCAAGGCATGGCCTTCATCGCAGACAGCGGCTCCGACAACATTTTCCTGCATCTCGACAGCTTCCACATGAACATCGAGGAGGCCGATGTCGGCTTGGCCATCCGCAACGCCGCAAGGAAAATCGGCTACGTCCATATCGGCGAGAGCCATCGCGGCTTCCTCGGCACCGGCAATATCGATTTCACCGCGATATTCGATGCGCTGACCGCCATCGGCTACAGCGACGACCTCAGCTTCGAATCCTTCTCGTCGGAAATCGTCGACGAGAACCTGTCGCGGAAAACCGCGATCTGGCGCAATCTGTGGACCGACAATATGGAGCTGGCCAAACATGCGCGCCGCTTCATTGCGCTCGGACTGGAGACGGCACGGCGCAAGGCCGAGCTTGTTTCCGCAACGCACCGGCCTTGAGCCCTCGCGTTCCGAAATCATTCTGGCTAGGCCAGAGGCGCTACATTAGACCGGTTCGTCGTTTCACGGAAACGCAGAACCGGTCTATCTCTCTGTTTTGACGCAATTCCGGACGGAAAACCGTTTCACACTTTTCCTGGAATTGCTCTAGCCGGCAAAACGCGGCCCAAGTTCCTCGATGCGGCGGATCATCGCCTGGAAATCCTCCGAGATGCGCTGGTGCAGGTGAACCGCCAGCTCCGGGTATTCCTCGAGGATGCGGCGGAACATCTTGCGGCTGAGCCGCAGCACTTCCGAATCGATTTCGGCGGAGGCGCTGGTCAGCCGGTTGGTGTCGGCGATCAGGGCCAGCTCGCTGAGCATGGTGCCGGGGCCGGCGGTGCCGATCGGGATGCGCTCGCCATTGTGCTCGCGGTAGAGGACGATGCGGCCGCTGACCACGATATAGGCCGACTCGGCCGCGTCGTCCTCCCGGTAAAGCTTGTGGCCGGCTTGCAGCATGGTGGTTTCGGCGCCGAAGGCGAGCAGACGCAGCTGTTCCTGCGTAAAGCCCTCGAAGAGCCCCACGGTGGACAGGATGCGGATGTCGTCATCCAGCGCCATCTAGCTATGTCCCCGAACCGTCAGTCCGACTCCTCCCCTACGAGGCCGATCCAAAACCACCTCCAGCCTCAGGACCGTACCCGAAAAGCGTCCCGCCCGGATCGCTTATTTGAATAATGAAATGTTTAAGGAACCAGCTTGTAGCCGCCGCTTTCTGTCACGAGAATTTCCGCGTTGGAAGGATCGCGCTCGATCTTCTGGCGCAGCCGGTAGACATGAGTTTCGAGGGTATGCGTGGTGACGCCGGAATTGTAGCCCCAGACTTCCTCCAGCAGCACGTCGCGGGTCACCACCTTCTGGTCGGCGCGGTAGAGATATTTGATGATCGAGGCTTCCTTTTCGGTCAGCCGCACCTTGGCGCCGCGCGGGTCGATCAGAAGCTTCTGGCTGGGCTTGAATGTGTAGGGGCCGACCGAGAAAGTGGCGTCCTCGCTCTGTTCGTGCTGGCGCAGTTGGGCGCGGATGCGGGCCAGCAGCACGGCAAAGCGGAACGGCTTCGTCACATAGTCGTTGGCGCCGGCCTCGAGGCCAAGGATCGTGTCGGAATCGGTGTCGTGGCCGGTCAGCATGATGATCGGCGCCTTGTAGCCGCCCTTGCGCAATATCTTCACCGCCTCGCGGCCATCCATGTCGGGGAGGCCGACATCCATGATGAGAAGGTCGATAAGCCCGCCGCGCGCCGTGGCGACGCCTTTGGCGGCGGTCGCTTCCTGCAGGACATCGAATTCCTCATAAAGCGACAATTGCTCGACAAGGGTGCCGCGCAGGTCGTCATCGTCGTCGACGATCAGAATGGTGCGTGAAGTCATGGATCAATCCGTTGTTTTGAAAAGAGATTTCAGTTGACCGCTGCCTGTTTATGCGGAAGCTGACCGGCACAACAGCCGTTCACAGTGATTTGTTCCGTGGCACAATCATACAAGAAAAAACAAGATCGCAATGCAGTCGGCGCAATTTTGCCGAAAGGGCTCACCGTGCTCACCGTGCGCGCGCGGCCTGGCCAGCCCAGCCAGGGCTTTCTGCAGGCCGGCAAACTGGTGTTTCCGTGTGCACTGGGGCATGGCGGCATCTCGGCCGGCAAGCGCGAGGGCGACGGCGCCACGCCGCTCGCCTCGATGCGGATATTGTCGGGATATTTTCGCGGCGACCGTTTTGCCGGCGGCCGCCGGACGCGGCTGGCGATGACGCCGATCGGCCGCGACCTCGGCTGGTGCGAGGTGCCTGGGGACCGCAACTACAACCGCCCGGTCAAAATCCCCTATGGCGCCAGCCATGAGCGGATGCTGCGCACCGACGATCTCTATGATGCCTGCCTGGTGCTGGACTGGAACATTGTGCCGCGCCGGCGCGGGCGCGGCAGCGCCATCTTCTTCCACCTGGCGCGCCCCGGCTTCACGCCGACGCAAGGCTGCGTCGCCGTAACAGCCCGCACCATGGCACGGCTGCTGCCGCTGCTGTCAGAGCGGACGGTGGTAAGGGTGGTGAGGTAAGGGGAATAAGGGAGTAGGGCAGTAAGGGGAATAAGGGAGTAGGGCAGTAAGGGAGTAAGGGAGTAGGGGAGTAAGAGTAGAGACAGGCGCGGGCGCGCCGCTTAGCTTTTTCCTACTCCCCTACTCCCCTACTCCCCTACTCCCCTACTCCCCTACTCCCCTACTCCCCTACTCCCCTACTCCCCTACTCCCCTACTCCTTTGCCATCCTATGTCGAGAAGACCGAGCCGGCCGAGTTCGCGGTCCATGGCGCGTGCGATGTCCTTGCGTTCGCCGCCGATGTCGCGCAGCTGGCGATCAGAGAGGTTCTCGACATTCTCGTAGGGAAGACTGATCGCGATTTTTGCATGCCGAAGCCAGTCAAGCACGGCGCGCAGCCAGGCCGGGCGGAGGACTACAGAACGCAAGGCGATGTCAGACATGGTGCAATCCGCTTCTCCGGACATCAAATCCGGTTTGATGTTTCTTCGATGCTCAGATCATGGCGGATTGAAATTCAAACGGGAAACGAGTAGTTTTTTCTGTATCTTCAAGTTTTGTTTGAGGATTGGAATGCTCGACCGAACCCTCCTCGTCTGGCATTGATGGCGCGCCTGCTGCCTGGAACCCGTGCGCTGCGGACGCTGGAGGCAGCGGCCCGGCACCTCAATTTCACCCGCGCCGCCGACGAGCTCGGCCTGACGCCGGCAGCGATCAGCCACCAGATCAAGGAAATTGAGGATCAGCTCGGCATCGTGCTGTTCACACGCACCAGCCGCACGATCCGGCTGACCGATGCGGGCGCGGTGCTGTTCGAAGCTTCGACCGACGCGCTCGACCTGCTTGGCCGGGCCGTCTCACGGGCGCAGAAGGCGGCGCGCGGATCGGCGCTGCTGAAGGTCACCCTCGACGCGCAATTCGCGACGAAGTGGCTGATGCGGCGCGTCGACGATTTTCGCAAGCAGCATCCGGCGATCGAGCTGCGTTTCGACATCAGCTACGAGGTGCGCGACTTCGATCGCGACGATGTCGATGTCGGCATCCGTTTCGGCACCGGCAAATATCCGGGGCTTCGCTCGCACCGGCTGTTCGAAAACGTCATCATTCCCGTCTGCAGCCCGGCCTTGTTGCGGTCGGGGCCGCCGCTTAAGGAGCCGCGCGACCTGTTCCATCATACGCTGGCCCATATCGAGTGGTCGCGCCAAGGCGTCACCTGGCCGAATTGGAGCATATGGATGGCGGCGGCGGGCGTCGACGATTTCGACGACAGCCGGACCATCGTGTTCGGCAATTCGACGGATGCCGTCCAGGCCGCGCTCGACGGCAACGCGGTAGCGCTCGCCGATTTCGCCATGGTGGCAAACGACCTGTCCGAGGGCCGGCTGATCCGGCCCTTCGAACTCGGCATCAAGGTCGCGCCCGAATTCGCCTATTTCCTGGTCTATCCGGAAAGTGCGGCGAATGATCCGCGCATTGCCGCCTTTCGCGATTGGCTTCTCGAGGAAATCGCCAGGACCCCGAGCTGACGTTCAGTCCGCCGCCGCGCCGAACCAGCCGATCACCGCGCCGATGAGAAGCAGCACGCCAAGCCAGTGACCAACATCGATGAGCGTCAGATCCCAGCCGAAACCTTCGTAGCGATGGTTGACCGAAAGCGTGGTGGCGACGAACCCCAGCCAGAGAACGAAGCCGAAGATCACCCCGGCAAGCAGGCTCGGTTCGCCGCCGGTCACGGCGCCGATGATCAGCGACATGACCAGCGCCATGACGAGCTCCGCGACGAAGGAGACGACGAAGGGCAGCATCGATTTGCTCATCGTCGCCGGATCAAGCTTGGCGGCCTTCAGCCACGGCTTGCTCAAGCCCATGTACCAGGCCGCGCCGAACAGCCACGCCACGACGGCGGCGACGATTACCGCCAGCCAATTGATTGCTGAAAAATCCATGGTTCCCTCCGGTCGATTGCGCGATGGAACGCCTGTTCGGCGATGCCGTCAAGCAAGACGCCAGACGGTGGTGCGCTTGACCTCGGCGTCCTCCAGCGCCCGCGTCACCGCCACTTCGTAGACGGCAAGCGGCTCCAGCCCCGCCTTCGGCAGATAGGAGCGGCCGGGATCGCCGACGAGGATGTCGCCGCCGCGCGCCTTCAGCGCGGCGAACCACGGCATCAGCCTGTCGGCGAAGGTTTTGTCGTAGAAGACGTCGCCGGCCAGCACCACGTCCCAGCCGGCATCGGTACCGATGCAGTCGCCGATGAGGAATTTTATCTCGACCCCATTGGCCTCGGCATTGAGGCGGATCGCTGTCGCGCAGAACGGGTCGATATCGGCGGCGATCACCTCCGCAGCGCCAGCTCTGGCCGCGGCAATCGCGACGAGGCCGGAGCCGGAGGCGAAGTCGAGCACGCGCCTGCCGCGCACCGTTGCCGGATTGTCGAGGATGTAGCGGGCAAGGCCTTGGCCGCCGGCCCAGGCAAAAGCCCAGAAGGGCGGCGGCAGGCCGATTTCGGTCAGCTCATCCTCTGTCCGCTGCCACAGTTCGTGCGCCTCGTCGGCCAGATGCAGGCGGATCTCCGGCACATGCGGCGGCGCCGTCAGCGCCGTGTTGTCGAGGATGAATTTCCTGGCGCTGTCCGGCGTCAGCGCCGTCATGGCGCCGGCGTCAGGCCGCCCATGCGGCAAACCTCTTGCCATTCGGCCGGCGTCACCGGCTGCACGGACAGCCGCCCGAGCCGCACCAGCGCCATGTCGGCCAGCTTTGGATTGGCCTTGGCCTGTTCCAGCGTCACCGGCTTCGGCATGTCCTTGAAGGCGCGGATATCGACGCACTCCCAGCGGGGATCGTCGGTGGTGCTGTCCTGATGGGCCAGAGCGCAGACCTCGGCGATGCCGACGATGTCGAGCCCGTCATTGGAATGGTAGAAAAAGCCGAGATCGCCGATCTGCATCGCCTTCATGTTGTTGCGCGCCGCATAATTGCGCACGCCGTCCCATTGCGTGCCGGCCTTGCCCTTGGCCTTGAGGTTCTCGAAGGAGAAGACCGAAGGTTCGGATTTGAACAGCCAGTAGTTCATTGTGTTGCTCCTCCTCAGGTGCCGCCGATTAGATGTCCGTCGGTTTGTTGAAGCTCCAGTTCCACTGCCGGATTTCGACGCTTTCGAACAGCCCTGCCTTGGTATAGGGATCGGCCGCCGACAGGGTCTTTGCCGCCGCCAGATCGGGCGCGTCGACAACGACGAGGCTGCCGTTCGGCTTGCCGTCTGCGTCGAGGAACGGGCCGGCGACGGCCAGTTTCTTGTCGCCGTTCAGCCCTTCCAAAAAGGCAATGTGCTCGGGCCGCGTATCGAGCCGCACCTGTAGGCTTCCTGGCTTGTCCTTGCAAATCAACGCAAACAGCATCTTTCCATCTCCGCAATCGTTCGGGATCACATGTCGGTTTCGGTTTTGAGCGGCCTGGTCATCAACGCCGTCACAGCCTGGTCTATGGTGACAGTGCCGTCCAGTATGGCGGCGACGGCGGCGATGATCGGCGCGTCGATCCGGCGCTCGCCGGCGATGCGGGCGGCGATTGCCGCCGTCGGCACGCCTTCGGCTAAAGGCAAGCCGGCAAGCGGCTTGCCTTGCCCCAGCGCCAGCCCATAGGCGAAATTGCGCGACTGCGCGGACGAGCAGGTGAGCAGCAGGTCGCCGAGGCCGGAAAGCCCCATCAGCGTCTCCGGCTTGGCGCCAAAGGCGGCGCCGATGCGGCGCAATTCGACGAAGCCGCGCGTCACCATCGCCGCCTGGGCGCTGGCGCCGAGCCGGGCGCCGGTGACGGCACCCGCGGCAATGGCAAAGACGTTCTTCAGCGCGCCGCCGATCTCGACGCCGATCAGATCGTCGCTCGAATAACAGCGCAGATTTTCCGCCGAGAAACGGGCGGCAAGGTCGGTGGCCAGAGCCTCGTCGCGGGCGGCGACCACCACGGCCGTCGGCAGGCCTTTGGCGACGTCAGTGGCAAAGCTTGGGCCGGACAAAGCGGCGACCGGATTTGCCGGCAGGATTTCCTCGGCAATGGACGACAGCAGCGCGCCGGTGTCGCGCTCGATGCCTTTGGCGCAGAGGACCAGCGGGACGCCTTTCGGCATATGGCTGGACGCGGCCGTCAGCATAATCCGCAACGATTGCGCCGGCGCCACTGCCAGAGCGCAGTCGGCGCCGTCGAGCGCGGCCTCGATGTCGCTCGTCGCCACGATGCCGGGATCGAGCGCGATGCCCGGCAGATAGCGCGGATTTTCGCCATGGTCGAGCGCCGCGACGGTCTCCGGGTCGCGCGCATAGAGGCGGACGAAATGACCGGCGCGCAGCATGGCCAGCGCCAGCGCCGTGCCCCAGGCGCCGCCGCCGAGCACGGCGACGCGCCAACCGCTTGGCGCCTTGTGCTCGCTGCCGGTCATGCCTTGGCCCCACGCCGGCCCGAGCCGACCATCGGGGCCGAGATGCTGTCCAGCGGCCAGCGCGAGCGTGGCACGAAATCGGCGGCGTTTTCGCCTGATATGCCGGCGCGCAGCCGCTCGATGCCGGCCCAGGCGATCATCGCCGCATTGTCGGTGCAGAGGTCAAGCGGCGGCGCGACGAAGCTGAACCCGGCCTGCCCGCACAGGCCCTGCAATGTCGCCTTGATCGTCCGATTGGCGGCGACGCCGCCGGCGACAACCAATGCAGGCTCGGCCTTGTCCGGGAATTGCTGACGGAACCTGGTCAGCGCCCGCGCAACGCGGTCGCCCAGCGCATCCGCTACCGCCGCCTGGAACGAGGCGCAGATATCGGCAACATCCTGGTCGCTCTGCGGGACAATCGCCGTTGCCGCCTGGCGCACCGCGGTCTTGAGGCCGGAGAAGGAAAAATCAGGCTGCGCCGAGCCCTTCATCGGGCGCGGAAAGGCAAAACGTGCCGCATCGCCATTTGCCGCCGCCTGCTCGACATTCGGTCCGCCCGGATAGGGCAGGCCGAGCATCTTGGCCGTCTTGTCGAAGGCCTCGCCAAGCGCGTCATCGATGGTCGTTGCCCAGCGCTGGTAGTCGCCGACGCCGCGCACGGCGACGATCTGCGTATGGCCGCCGGAGACCAGCAGCAAGAGGTAGGGAAAGTCGAGCCCGTCGGTCAATCTGGCCGTCAGCGCGTGGCCTTCGAGATGGTTGATGGCGATCAGCGGTTTTTTGGCTGCCGCGGCGATGGCTTTTGCCGTCATCAGGCCGACGATCAGCCCGCCGACAAGACCGGGACCGGCGGTGGCGGCAATCGCGTCGATGTCGGCGAGTTCGACGCCGGAATCGGCCAGCGCTGCCTCGATGATGCTGTCGAGCGCCTCGACATGGGCGCGCGCGGCGATCTCCGGCACGACGCCGCCGAAAGCAGCATGCTCCTCGATCTGGCTGAGCACGATGTTCGACAGGATTTGCGGCGTGCTGCGACCGTCCAGCGCCACAACGCTGGCGGCGGTCTCGTCGCAACTCGTCTCGATGCCCAGAACGCGGATCAATTCGTCGCTGTCCTCGATGATTGTGCAACCGGCCTTTCCCCGATAGGAGAAAGCCGGAAAACGGCCTCGATCTGCCGGGGGTTATCACGGACGGCGCGTCATGCAAACAACCTTGAAAATCGGAACACGCGGCAGCCCGCTGGCGCTGGCGCAGGCGCATGAAACGCAGGCGCGGCTGATGGCGGCGCATGGCATGCCGGCGGAAGCTTTCGAGGTGGTCGTCATCTCGACCAGCGGCGACCGCATCCAGGACCGGCCGCTGTCGGAAGCCGGCGGCAAGGGCCTGTTCACAAAAGAGATCGAGGAGGCGCTGCTGGCGCGCCGCATCGACATCGCCGTGCATTCGTCGAAGGACATGCCGACGCTGTTGCCCGAAGGGCTGGAACTGTCCGCCTTCCTGCCGCGCGAGGACGCGCGCGATGCCTTCATCGGCAAGGCGGCGCGAACGATTGCCGGCCTGCCGCAAGGCGCCAGGGTCGGCTCGTCGTCGCTGCGGCGCCAGGCGCTGATCCGGCGGATGCGGCCGGACATCGACGTCGTGATGTTCCGCGGCAATGTGCAGACGCGGCTGCGCAAGCTTGACGAGGGCATCGCCGACGGCACCATCCTCGCCTATGCCGGGCTGAAGCGGCTCGGGCTCGAAGATGTCGTCACCGACCTGATGCCGCTCGAGGTCTTTCCGCCGGCGCCGGGGCAAGGCGCGATCTGCATCGAAAGCCGCATCGGCGACCGCGACGTGGAACAGATGCTGGTAGCGATCCACGACGGGCTGACCGGCGAGGCGCTGGCCTGCGAGCGTGCCTTCCTGGCGGCGCTCGACGGCTCCTGCCGCACGCCGATCGCCGGCCATGCGACGATATCGGGCGGAACGGTTTCCTTTGCCGGGCTGATCATCTCGCCCGATGGCACGCAGTCGCATGAGGTCAGGCTGCAAGGGCCGGCGCAGGAGGCGGCGCGCATCGGCGCGGAAGCCGCCGCGACCGTTCGGGCCAAGGCCGGCGAAACATTCTTCGACGGCTGGACCTGACATGCTCCGCGTCCTGGTGACGAGACCCGAACCGGGCGCCTTGCGCACGGCGCGCCGCCTTGCGGATGCCGGCTTTCAGCCGATCCTCCTGCCATTGACCGAAACCGTGGCGCTGCCGGTCGACGCCGGCGCGCTCGCTGACGCCGCGGCGTCGGTCGCGGTCACCAGTGCCAATGCCGTTCGCCATGCGCCGAAAGAGGTCATCGCTGCACTCGTCGGCTTGCCCTGCCACGCCGTCGGCAGGAAGACGGCGGAAGCCGCCCGCGCGGCCGGGTTTCTGTCGGTCAGCGAAGGCCCGGAGAATGCCGAGGCGCTGGCCGATGCGCTTGCTGGCGGTTACGCGGGGCAGACGATCGTCTATCTCTGCGGGCGGGTGCGCTTTCCGGGCTTCGAAGAGCGGCTGTTGGCGTTGGGCGTTCAGGTCCGCGCCGTCGAGACCTACGACACCGTTGCGCTGGATTACTCCAACGAGGCCGTTCTTGCGCGCCTGTCCGCCCGGCCGGTCGAGGCGGTGCTGCTCTATTCGGCCAAGGCGGCCATGGCGATGCAGGCCCTGGCTGGCCGGCCGGCGCTGCGTGGCCTTTTTCAGGACACGCGCTTTTTCGCCTTGTCGGGGCGCATCGCCGCGGCCCTGGGCGATGTCGCCGGGATCCGGATTGCGCCTGAGCCCAGCGAAGATGCCTTGCTGGGGCTTTTGCAGGCGTCGTGCTGACTGGCATCCGCCTGTTCCGGACGTTGGCATACCTCCTGCCGGCATCCTCAATTTATTCCGCAGCAGGCGCTGTCGGCGAAGCTGCGGATCTCCCCCCTTGCGGGGGAGATGCCCGGCAGGGCAGAGGGGGGTGCTGTCCCTCCGACCTGTCAGCCAATCGAGCCCTCCATCCCGGTTCGGGATGGGTTTAAGTCGACGTTGGTGCTCTGTCACACCCCCCTCTGGCCTGCCAGCCATCTCCCCCGCAAGGGGGGAGATCGGCAGCTTGGCGGGCAGCGCCAACATGGACGATCGCCCTCGAGCCACATTTTGTTCTTGCTTTGTGCCGGCAGCTATGCTAGAAAATCACCTATGGTGCTGATTCGCCCCAACGACCCGCCGCCGAGGCGGGTTTTTTGTTTCTGGCCCCGCATGGCATTTCCCAAAACCGCTGCGGCGTTTTGCCAAAACTGAACTCCAAGCCGCGGCGTCATCACGCCGCCCCTTTTCACCGCTTGGTGATGTGCTAGACCCTTCAAACCATCCCGAAGCGAATTTTGCGGAGCCCGAGCATGGTCAAGACGCCGAAGATGCGGCATTCCAAGAGCCGCCGTGAGCCGGTGACCATCGAGCTTGAGCCCGGCGCCGTCTCGCGACTCGCCGACCAACAGGATGCCAGCACGCAGCAGCCAGCCGCGGCGCAGACCGACGAGGCGCGGGCCGAGGAAGCGGCGAACGCCTCGCAGCCGGAGCCGCCTGAAGAGCCGGTGCATGCCGACCAGACCGATCTCGAGCCATGGGAACATGCCGATGCAGCCGCGCCGGCCGGCACGCGAGAGCCGGCGGATGCCGGCGCCGATTCTACCAGGGAAACGGAAACCCCTTACCCCGCCGGTTCGGATGCGCCGGCCGGTCGCTCCACGGTTTCAGACTACAGTTTCGACGATGCATCCAGCCCAACAGGAGCCAACGAACCGGGCATCGCAGGCTCCGGCGAGAAGACAGCTGAGACGAGGGACGACTATATGGCAGCGCAGCCGAAGCGGAGCGGCATCAACGGCATCGCCGCCGGTATTATCGGCGGCGTCATCGCGCTCGCCGCGGCCGGCGGGCTGCAATTTGCCGGCCTGCTCGGTGCGCCGGGGTCGGGCGGCGTGTCGCTCGACGCGGTCAATGGTGAGATCGTTTCGCTGAAGCGCGAGGTCGCGGACCTCAGACAGGCCGGCGCCAACAATGATGCATCGGCCAAGGTGGACGGGCTGTCGTCGGCGCTGGACCAGGTCAGGGCGGACGTTGCGGCGCTGAAGTCGGCGGTCGAGCAAAGTGGCGCCGGCGACAATGCCGGGGTGACAGCACTTGGCGACAAGGTCCGGCAGATCGAGACGGCGGTCGCGGCCCTCGGCAAGGCCGGCGGCACGGCGCCCGTCGATCTCGGCCCGCTCAACGAAAGGCTGGCCGCGCTCGACGCGCTGGTGAAATCCGCCGGCGACACGGCAAAGGCGCAGGAAGGCCGGCTTGCGGCCCTGGAACAGTCGGTTTCACAGCTCTCGGGCAAGGTCGATGCACAGGCTTCCCAGCCGAAGATCGCGCTGGCCATTGCCGCCTCGGCGCTCAAGGCAGCGCTCGACCGTGGTGCGCCGTTCGCCGCCGAGCTCGAAACCTTTGCCGCGATCGCACCCCATGCACCCGAGATCGCGACGCTGCGCGCCTATGCCGAAAAGGGCGTCCCGACGCGGGCCGAGATCGCCGCCGACGCGGACGCCGCCGCCAACTCCATGGTCGCTGCCGCGACGCCCGTCGACCAGAATGCCGGCATCCTGCAAAAGCTGCTGTCGAGCGCCGAATCGCTGGTCAAGGTCAGGCCGATCGGCGCCGTCGAAGGCACCGGCGTTCCGGAAACCGTCGCCCGCATGGAGGTCGCGGTCAATCAGGGCGACTACGCCAAGGCGCTCAGCGAATACGAAACCCTGCCTGACGCGGCCAAGGCCGCCGGCGCCGACTTTGCCGGCAAGCTGAAAGCGCGGATGGAGGTCGAGATGCAGATCGAGTCGCTCATCGCCGGCGCGATGAAGGCGTGAGGAACCAAATGATCCGCATCCTCGCCTTCCTCGCCGTCGTCTTTGCGCTCGGGCTCGGCTTCGCTTGGCTGGCCGACCGGCCGGGTGAAATGCTCGTCACCTTCAACGGCTATCAATACCAGGTCAGCCTGATGGTCGCGGCGGTTGCGGTCGTCGCCGTGGTTGCCGCGGTGATGATCGTCTGGTGGCTGGTCAAGGCGCTGTGGAACAGCCCCTATACGATCTCGCGCTATTTCCGCGTGCGTCGCCGCGACCGCGGCTACCAGGCGCTGTCGACCGGCATGATCGCGGCCGGTGCCGGTGATGGCGCGCTCGCCCGCAAGAAGACCAAGGAGGCGGCAAAGCTGATCCGTTCCGACCAGGAGCCGCTGATCCAGTTGCTCGACGCGCAGGCCTCGCTGCTCGAAGGCGACCATGAGGGCGCCCGTGAAAAATTCGAGACCATGCTCGACGATCCCGAAATGCGGCTGCTCGGCCTGCGCGGGCTTTACCTCGAGGCCGAGCGGCTCGGCGACCGCAATGCAGCCCGCCACTATGCCGGCCGCGCGGCGGCGGTGGCGCCGCAACTGGCCTGGGCGGCCGAATCGACGCTGGAAGACCTGACCGGCCGTGGCGATTGGGACGGTGCGCTGAAACTGGTCGACGCCCAGAAGTCGACCCGGCAGATCGAGCGCGATGCGGCCAACCGGCGCCGCGCCGTGCTGCTTACCGCCAAGGCGCAGGCGCTGATCGACGGCGATACCAATGCCGCTCGGACGGCGGCGCTCGAAGCCAACCGGCTGCGGCCGGATTTCGCGCCGGCTGCGGTCGTCGCGGCGAAATTGCTTTTTCGGCAGAACGACGTGCGCAAGGGCTCGAAAATCCTCGAGGCCGCGTGGAAGGCCGAGCCGCATCCCGAGATCGCCGAGCTCTATACCCATGCCAGGCCGGGCGATGCCGTGCTCGACCGGCTGAACCGGGCAAAGAAGCTGCAGGAGCTGAAGAAGAACCATGCCGAGTCCTCGCTTGCCGTGGCGCGCGCCGCGCTCGATGCGCAGGATTTTTCAACCGCCCGTCGCGAGGCGGAAGCCGCCATCCGAATGGATCGCAGCGAAGGCGCCTATCTGCTGCTCGCCGATATCGAGGAGGCCGAAACCGGCGACCAGGGCAAGGTGCGGCAGTTGCTGTCGAAGGCGGTGAGGGCGCCGCGCGACCCGGCCTGGGTCGCCGACGGCGTCGTCTCCGAACGCTGGGCTCCGGTATCGCCGATCACCGGCAGGCTCGACGCATTCGAATGGCGGGCGCCGATGGAGCGGCTCGGGCAGTTGATCGACAGCCATGAAGAGACGCCGGAGGCACCGGTGCCGGCCATCGGGGCTCCAGCCAAGCCGGTACAGGAAACAGCCGAGGCGATCGAGCCCACAGCGGTTGCTGCCGAGACGCCGAGCGCGGCGACCGAGGAGAAGACGGAAGACCGTGCCGGCGAGGATCATGTGACACCGGTCACCGCGGCGGCGTTTGCCGCGGTGCCGGAAGATGCCGAGGCCGTCGAGCCGGCGCAGGAGTTGACGCGGCTGCCCGACGATCCCGGCGTCGATCCCGACGACGCGGCGAATAAATCGACGCGCCGGTTTCGTTTGTTCTGATCAGGGTCGAGTGGACCCGGGCTTATTGGGAATGATTTGATGTTCGAACGCGTTCTGTCGTTTCTAAGGGACCTGCCGTCCGGTGGTGGCGCCACCCCCAGCGCCGACGATCCGCGCATTGCCGCGTCCGCCCTGCTTTTCCACGTGATGAACGCCGACGGGGTGCGCCAGGATACCGAATGGGAGCGGTTCAAGAAGGTGCTGGCGGAAAGCTACTCGATCAGCGGCGACGAACTCGATGCGTTGGCGGCTGCCGGCGAGCGGGCCGACAATGAGGCGATCGACCTCTACGCCTTTACCAGCGTGCTCAAGCGCCATCTCGATGCCGAGGCGCGAAAGGCCTTCATCGGCCTGATGTGGGAGATCGTCTATGCCGATGGCGAGTTGCACGAACTCGAGGACAATACCGTCTGGCGGGTCGCCGAGCTGATCGGCGTCGAACGTCGCGACCGTGTCGAGGCGCGCCTCAAGGCGGCCGCCGCGGCTCCTGGTGCTGCCGGAACGTCAAGCGACGAATAGACAGGATCCCGCCTTCCAATGCCGCCCAAGCCAAGTCCGAGACCAAAGATCCTGATCGTGCTGCATCAGGAGCATTCGAGCCCCGGGCGGGTCGGCCATATGCTTATCGAGGAAGGCTTCGATCTCGACATCCGCCGCCCGCCGCTCGGCGAGGCCTTGCCGCAGACGCTGGATGGCCATGCCGGCGCCGTGGTGTTTGGCGGGCCGATGAGCGCCAATGACGGCGACGAGTTCGTCCGCCGCGAGACCGACTGGCTTAAAATTCCGCTCAACGAGAACCGGCCGCTGCTGGGCATCTGCCTCGGCGCGCAAATGCTGGTCAAGCATCTTGGCGGCAGGGTCGAGGGTCATGGCGAGGGTCTCGTCGAGATCGGCTGGTATCCGCTGAAGGCGACCGAAGCGGGCAGCAGGCTGATGCATTGGCCGGAGATGGTTTATCAGTTCCATCGCGAGGGCTTTTCGCTGCCGAAGGACGCGACACTTTTGGCGACGGCCGAAACCTATCCCAACCAGGCCTTCCGTTATGGCGACAATGCCTGGGGCATCCAGTTCCATGGCGAATTGACCCGGGCGATGATGCAGCGCTGGGTGGTGCGCGGCGCTCACCGCTTCGAACTGCCCGGCGCCCAGCCCGGCCGCGACCATCTCGGCGGCCGGCTGATCTGGGACATGCACCTCAAGCGCTGGCTCGGCGAGTTCCTGCCGATGATTTTTGGCAAGCCGGCGCTGCGGTAATCAGTTTCGCCCCCTGAGATGACGCACCTTGCGCAGCTGCGGGAACAGCACTGCCCATAGGCCGGCGACAGCGATCGCCCCGATGCCGCCGACCACCACGGCCGGAACCGTGCCGATCAACGCGGCCATGGTGCCGGCGCGGAATTCGCCGAGCTCGTTGGAGGCGCCGACAAACACCTGGTTGACGGCGTTGACGCGGCCGCGAACGTCGTCCGGCGTCCACAGCTGGATCAGCGTCTCGCGGATATAGACGCTGAACATGTCGGTGGCGCCGAGCAGCGCAAGGGCTACAATCGACAGCCAGGTGATGGTCGAGAGGCCGAACAGGACGGTGAACGCGCCGAACAGCGCGACGAAGCCGAGCATGACAAGGCCGGCATGGTTGCGGATCGGGTGTCCGGCCAGCCAGATGGCGACGCAGATGGCGCCGACGCCGGGCGCCGAGCGCAACAGACCGAGCCCCCATGGGCCGAGTTCGAGGATGTCGCGCGCATAGACCGGCAGCAGCGCCGAGGCGCCGGACAGGAGCACGGCGAACAGATCGAGCGAAATGGCACCGAGCACGATCTTTTCGCTCCAGATATAGCCGAAGCCGGCGAACAGGGTCTGTACCGTCGGCCTGTCGGTCCGGCTGCGCTGGGCGGGCTTCGGGATGGTGAAGATCAGCACGGAGGCAATGAGCATCAGCACGGCCGCGGTGGTGTAGGCGGCTTCGGCCGAAAGCCCGTAGAGCAGGCCGCCGGCCACCGGCCCGACGATGGTCGCCGTCTGCCAGGCGGACGAGTTCCAGGCGATGGCGTTGGCGAAATCCTCGGGCGGCACCAGATTGGCGAACAATGATGAGGAGGCCGGCCCGAAGAAGGCGCGCGCGATGCCGAACATGGCGAGCACGATGAAGACCGGCATCGGCCCGGAGAGGCCGCGCAGCGTCAACAGCAGCAGGGCCAAGGCGCAGCCCGCCTCGACCAGCACCGCCAGCGCCATGATCAGGCGGCGTCCAAAACGGTCGGCAACGTCGCCGGTGACCAGCACCAGCAGCAGCGAAGGCAGGAACTGGACGATGCCGACAAGCCCGAGGTCGAACGGGTCGCGGGTGAGATCGTAGATCTGCCAGCCGACGGCGACCGACACGATCTGGGTGGAGAATGTCGAGAGGAAGCGCGCCGCCCAATAGCTCAGGAACGGCCGGTGGCGAAAGGCGGCATAGCGCTGGTCGGACGGTACTTGGGATTCTGTGGTCATGGATCAGGCCCCGTGGCGGCGATGTCGGCCGGCGGGGCACTTCCACGATGGGCGCTGGTCCGGCCAAAAAAGCCTTTAGCGCAGTTCGGCGCAGGGTGCGCGCAAAAATCCAGCCTGGATCAACCAATTTCGTTCTGGCGAAGGGAGGCAGGCTGATCGAAGGCGGTTTCCATCGCCCTGCCAATCTTGGGTGTTTGCGCTGCCCCTCACCCTTACCCTCTCCCCGTGAAGGACGGCTATCGGATTCACACATTTTGCAGATTGAGTTTGGTTCCGTACTTGATGGCGTGGAATTCGGCGAGGCCGATGCGCATGACCTT
>NZ_JAMYKT010000049.1:0-19038 GCF_040317515.1 Mesorhizobium sp. M1428 | reverse complement strand
CGAGTTCATCTGCAAGGCATGGGCTTCCCAGCCCGAGCGCTTCACTCTCAATCCGCTCCAGCAAATGCCGGGACTAAACATCTAGGTCTCATCTTGGTCCACTTCAGGAGTTCCTCGGCGGCACCCTCGACATTGTTGCATCCGTAGGTGACCCCCGGTCGGTCGGTCCTGACGTACACCGGCGGGGAGAACCAATGGGTTGCCATGAGGGTACATTGGGCGGCTACGGGTTCTCGTCGGCCGATTGTTGCTTCCGCTGCTCCAACTCTTCCGAAAGCTCCTGCGCCAGCGCGGCAAGCGTCGGCGTCAGAGTTGGTTCACCTACGAACCTCAGGAGCCTGCGTAGCTTCCGACGGTAGTCTTCCGAACTGATCATCCGTCGGAAGCCGCGTTCCTTACGGAGCATTGCAACGGTCACTGAAGGTTCCTTCTGACTCGTTAAACGCCATAGGGCAGCCCGCGTCTGCCATAGTGCTGGCGCTCCAATCAGCCTCCACCTGCTCTCGCCGCTCAAGCTCCTGCAGCAATGCAGCAAGGGACGCCGGCAGTTGCTCGTCGACTTCGAGACCAAGCCTGTTGCGAAGCATCTGACGATGATCTTCTGAGCTGATCAGCCGCTGGAAGGCTGTCGCTACTGTTGGTCGTGCCGGCATAAGGTCGTCCCCAGATTCGGTCTGAAACACTTTCGTTGCGAAAGGGTTCCGAAAGGGAGCGAATATTTGTTGGGGATCTCTGAGCGGGGATCGGGTACCCGACCCATTCGGCCCCAATCAGACGAGCGCAGCACCAACCCCCTCCTCTATGGCAGCAGCCAAGAATGCCTTGCGGCACTCCTCAGGCTCCACCTCGTCGGCAATAGCAGCCCACGCAAACGCGCACCGCGAGGTCCCATTGAAGGCCATGGTTGGTCCACTCGCAGGGGAGAACCAATGAGTTGCCATGATGCCTACCGCTCAGGCGAGAGATACATTTTGGCCTCCTTAGCGGCAGCCTCAAATGCCTTTCGTATCACGTTGTCGGGCGAATTGAGAAACTGACCCCCTGACGAAATGAAGAACTGACCCCCTCCGTTATGAGAGGAGGCATGGATGACGATTGGGATTTCGGCGATTCCTGCATTGTCGAGAACGATGCAGGGAGAGGAGATGCTTCAGCCTGAAGAGGTGGCAGCGATGCTGCGGCTGCATGAGCTTGGCTGGGGAGCGAAGCGGCTGGCGAAGGAATTCGGGTGCGCGCGCAACACGTGCGTCGGTATCTGCGCGAAGGCGGGACTGTTCCGTTTCGCAAGCCTGTGCGGCGGAGCGCGTTTGACGGGCTAGACGATTGGCTGCGGGAGCGCTTCTTCCGCCATGGTGGCAACGCCGATGTGGTGCGCCAGGAACTGGAGAGCGAACATGGGATCGTCATAGGGCTTCGGTCGGTGGAGCTTCGGGTGCAGGGTTGGCGTCGGGAGTTGAGGGTGCAGAAGCGCGCGACGGTTCGGTTTGAGACGGCGCCGGGACATCAGATGCAGATCGACTTTGGCGACACGCGGGCGTGGATCGGCGGCGAGCGTGTTCGGGTGCACCTGTTTGTGGCAACGCTGGGTTACTCGCGTCGGCTGCATATCCGCCCCTCGCTTCGGGAGCGCCAGGCGGACTGGTTGGAGGGGATGGAAGGAGCCTTCCTTCGCTTCGGTGGGGTTCCAACGGAAGTGCTGTTCGATAATCCGAAAGCGCTGGTCGAACATCACGATGCGGCGACGCGGGAGGTGCGGTTCAATGTGCGGCTGCACGCCTTTGCCCGCTACTGGGGATTTACGCCACGGGCTTGTGCGCCCTACCGGGCGCGTACGAAGGGGAAGGACGAACGCGGGGTCGGCTACGTCAAGCACAATGCGATTGCCGGCCGCCGGTTCGAGAACTGGGCGGCGTTCGAGGCGCATCTGGACCGGTGGACGCGCGAGATTGCCGATCAGCGTGTGCATGGCACGACCGGGGTGGCTCCTGCAGAACGCTTTGCCGAAGAAGCCATGGCGCTTCGCCCTCTGGGCGGACGCGCGCCGTTCGGGCAATTGCGGGATCTCGTGCGCAAGGTCCAGCAGACTGCGCAATCGACCTGGACACGAACAGTTACTCGGTTCCCTGGCGGCTGATCGGGGAGAGCGTCCAGGTCGTGGTGCTGGGCGGCCGCGTTATCGTGCGTCATGCGGGCGAGGTGGTGGCGGATCATGCCTTGTGCCGCGGACGTCGCCAACGGATTGTCGAGCGCGCGCATCTTGCCGGCGTTGTCGGCGCTGCTGCGCCGGTGCAATCGGCGCCGGCGGATATTGTTGCGCCTTCCGCTCTGTTGCGGCCGCTGGCCGAATATGAGGCACTGGTGGGAGGCAGCTGGTGATGACGACGGTCGATCACGAGATGCTGGTGGCTCAGCTCGACCGGCTGAAGCTGACCGCGATCCGGGACCAGCTCGATACGCTCCTGGACGAAGCGGCGCGTTCGCAAATGACCTTGCGCGAGGCTTTGGCCTTCCTGGTGACGCGCGAGATCGCGCGGCGCGACGAGCGGCGCATCTCCATGGCAGGCAAGATCGCGCAGTTCCCGTTTGTGCGCGAACTCGAGGGCTTCGACTTCGACGCGCAGCCGTCGCTGGATCAGCGCCAAGTCCGGGAGCTGGCGACCTGCCGCTGGATTGCCCATGGCGACACGGTCCTGTTCCTTGGACCTCCGGGTACGGGCAAAACACATCTGGCGGTGGCTCTCGGGCGCGAGGCGATCCGGCAGAACCATAGCGTCCAGTTCGTCACGGCGGCCACGCTCGTGGCGATGCTGGCCAAGGCCCATGACGACGGTTCACTCGAAAAGCAACTGACGACCCTGTCGCGGCCGAAACTGCTGATCATCGACGAGCTCGGCTATCTCCCGTTCGAAGCCAATGCCGCACACCTGTTCTTCCAGCTGGTGTCGCGGCGTTATGAGCGGGGATCGATCCTGATCACCTCCAACCGCTCGGTGGGCGAATGGGGCAGCGTGTTTGGCGATCCCGTGGTGGCAACGGCGATCCTTGATCGCCTGCTTCATCATTCGACAGTGATAACCATCCGTGGCGACAGCTACCGGCTTCGCGAAAAGCGTCGTTCCGGCCTATTGCAGAAGCCCGGAACGACGCTCGGCACCAACGAAACCGCAAAACAATGAGGAGGTCAAATCCTCAGTTCGCCCAGGGGGTCAAATCCTCACTTCGCTTGACACACGTGAGGGTCAATCGGATCGCCCTCCAAGGCTGACAGGCAGAGGGTCACCGCCTTGTGCCAGCGAGGTCCTCTCCGGGTCCACGTCTTTAGCTGCTCGAGGGCTGCCCTCACATTGTTGCAGCTATGCCTGTCACCGGCTTCAGTCCTTACGAACACCGGCGGGAACCAATGGGTTGCCATGAGGGCAATTTAGGGCGGCTATGGACCTTGGCGAGCCAGCGATTCTCCGCCATCAAACCCCAAGGCACAGCCCGGCGCCTGCCCTTGCAAAGTTTCCGAAAGGGATCGAATAATTTGCAAGAAGTGCTAAGTGGGGGGCTCGAGTATCTGGGCCTGTTGGCGCTAATCAGACGAGCGTCGCACCACCCCCTCCTCTTCGGCCGCAGCCAGGAATGCCTTCCGGGCCTCCTCAGGTTCCATCTCGTCGGCAAGCACGGCGACGCATACGTGAACCGCGAGATTCCACTGAGGGCCACGGTTGGTCCACATTAAGAGTTCCTTGGCTGCTGCCACTGCGTTGTTGACGTGGTGCGTCGTATTGCGACCCTCAGTCCTGACTGGGACCGGAGGAGAGAACCAATGGGTTGCCATAGGGCCACTCCTTGCCGCCCGTGTAAGGCCCCTAAGCAACTTTTGCTCGTCCGTCAGCATTCGTTTTAATGATAAACTAAGCAGCATTCGAAGGTATCTGCTGGCGGCATCCGACCTCTGCTTAGTTCTCTCGACTTCAACCATCTTTGTACCTGGTTCTCTCGACTTCAACCATCTTTGTACCTAAACCGGTTCCGTATAATGTCGGGAACTAAGGAAAGATCAACAGACGTTTGGTATGGGAGCGTGGGCCAGGGAATGTTGGTAGAAATTTCTGAGCGGATGATCGGATAACTGGCTCGCGCGATGACCCCCGGTACCCCCTTCGTTTCCCTCACTGCGCAGCCACCGTCCTCAACAGTCGGCCATGAGGCGCTCTGGGGGCGGTTGTGGTACCCGTTGGGGCCACAAAAACGCCTGAGGGATCGAGCAGGGTAAGCTTAGTCAGAAGGTCCGAAACAAACAGCCCTACTGCATCTATTGCGGTGGGGCGACGTTGGGCAACGACATCGATCATGTCCCGCCCACTGTTGCTGCGGGGAAAGTCCATACCGGCGTGCCACAGCACAAACCGTCTCGCCCGCCTCGTAGCTCTCCGCCGCTATCCGGGCCTTCTCCTCCGGCGGCCACTCACGCCGCCGACCCGAACCAGTGAAGATCTCCAGCCGACGGACCGGCTCCTCGTCCTTGGACTTAAGCGTAAACTCTGAAATCGTCATATGTCGAAGCCCTCAAAGGCCTCGAACATCGTCCCTTACATCCACGCGCGAAAGGTGCCGCCGGGACACGATCACAGCGCTTACACACTTTCGACGGCCATTTACTTTTGAGCTAGCGCTAAGGGTTGGTCGAATCTACCGTGAGTGGTCGGTTTGGAGAGTGTCGTGCCAGCTACACGTTTCAGAAAGCCTGTCGTCGTTCAGCCCGGCCGGATCGATCGTGACAGAGTCGTTGCCTCCGTATCGGACGCTGCCGAAATCTTGCTTAGGGAATGGCCTCAGCCAACAAGCAAGTCGCGGCTCACTGCCATCAAAGCGTGCCTTGCTGTCATCCGCGGAGAAAAGCCACCAAGGATAGCGCGCCAGGCATTTCTAAACGCTGCCAAAGAGGCCAAAATACTCCTCGGTGAAGAGATCTAAGCACCGTTCGCGTGAATCGGTGAATCGCGGAGCGGTGCCGGGATCAACGACTTTGTGCCCGGCGCTGGCAGCGGATAGTGGCTGCACTGCACTGCATATTCGATGTTAATATCTTTGCTGCGCAGAATAATTCGCCAGTCCCGCCGAGCGATCGGGCCGGGTGAAGAACACTGCCCTCGCGACTTGGTGTCCACGATAGCTGCGCATCCGCCCGAAACCTCCCAGTCAGTTCACGCCCAAATAATGTCGGAGGATCCGACTCGGCGGTCAGCTTTGACTGTCCCCATAACATGCGTCTGCCCCGGCAAGCGCTTCGGTACGCCGAGCTTTGTCCAGCGCGCCAAGCCTTCGAACCGCTGCATAGAACCGTGGATAGTCGCCCGAACACAAGTCGAACAATTGGAGAAAGGCCGGCACCCTATCGCTGTAGACAGAAGTCGCGGCGAGCTTTGCGTTATTGATCGGAGCATCGAACCAGGCGTCATATCCGCGGTATCCACCCCAGCGCTTGTCGCGCATCTGACGGTAGCGCGTCCTCAGCCGTTCGATCGCGGCCGTCTTTGCGGCCCGCTTCTGCTCAGAAGTGCCATTGTCGTGATAGACATGCCCCAGCTCGTCCCTGGTCCGCGACACCAGCGCGAGAAATTCAGCTCTGCGCCTCCGGTCGGCTTCGTAACGGCGCAATCCGGCAGTATCGCCAGTCGCGCGCAGCCATTTTCTCACACCCGTTGTTTCGACAGCGACCGCGAACGCCTCGTTGAACGCGGAATCGTTATGCACGTAGACGCGCTGGTGGGCCAGCTCATGGAATACCAGCCCTGCGAGATACGTTCCATCTTGGGTGAGCATCGTGCTTAGCAGCGGGTCACTCGACCAGCCAAGCGTGGAATATGCAGTGATGCCCGTTACATAGACGTCGAGGCCCTGTCTTTGAAGTTCTGCGGCGGTTTCAGTCGCAGACTCCTCGGAGAAATATCCCCGGTAGGGAACACAGCCGAAAACCGGAAAGCACCATGTTCGTGGTGTCAGCGAGAATTCCGGCGCGGCGAAGACGGCCCATGTCACAGAGTCGCGACCAACATCAACATAGCTGCGGTAGCTGTTGTTGTCGGGCAGCGCCAGTTCATCGATAGCAAACTGTCGTATGGCGTTTGCCGATGCCATTTGGGCGCGCAATATCTCAGGGGTCGAAGGATCGTTGATCAGTTTTCCGACGTCTTGGCGCGCCGTCATGATCTGCACATGGCCCTGCAAAGATTGCGCGTAGTAGGAGATACTGGTGCAACTGGCCACGCCCGGCGTCAGGATAATCGCAGCAACCAATCGAACGAATGCACGCATCACGGTTTTGCTCTCACGTCCCGATAGCGCAACTTCGGGGTTGCCTCCGGCCACGAACAGTCGGACGAATTTTGATGTGTAGGTTAGACCTTCGTCCTCCGCAAGATTGGCCAATGCGATGACTCGCTGCTGAATTGCCAGCCCGCGCGCGATGAGCGCGAAGGTGTCAGGTGCAGCGATGAAGCTCGCGGTAAACGCGCAGAGCGTTTCAGCTTCCAGGGGACACCACCGGCGCCTCCAGTGGGATCGGGCGGGCGGCTGCAGGCGCATTCGCGGCAAAGGATTGTGACGTGTTCTCGTGACGCGTGAGCCGGCGCGTGCCGAGTGGGCGGCGTCCGGACTGCTCGTAACTCGGAGCGCGCGTGTTCTCCGGGCACCGATCCTACAAATCGCTCTGAAGTCGAGCGCATGGGCGATACCATCGTCGCGGAATTCGGGCGGATCGACGTTTGGGTGAGTTGCGCCGCAATACTCCTTCTCGACCGCCGAGGGGCGTCCGGGGCGTGTTTGCAGCCACCTGCTCAAAGCCGCGACGTGAGCCAGCCTCCGGCCTGCTCTGTTCGATGGCAATCGTTCAGCTTGCTGCCGCCGACCGCTTGAAAACGATGGTCACCTTCGTCCCTTTGTTGGCGCTGGACTCGACGGCTAACTGCGCCTTGGCGTTCTCGGTCAGCGATCGCGCGATCAGCGCTCCGAGCTTGCCTGGCTTGGGCCACATCTCGCCTTCCGGCAGGCCGATTCCATCGTCCGCCACTATAACCCGGCAGCCGTCGCCATCGACGATGCTGTGCAGCGTTATCGTGCCGCCATCGCGGCCGCGGAACGCATGCTTAAGTGAATTGGTCAGCAATTCATTTACGACCAGTCCCGCCGGCATGGCGACGTTTATTGACACCGGATATGTATCCACCTTCATATCCAGCCGGATCCCCTCGACTGCGTGCGAGCTCATGACCGCGGACGCGATCTGGCTGAGATACACACCAAGGTCGACCTCCTCCTTCGGCTCGTCGGCCGTTAGCGTCTGGTACAGGATCGCCAAAGCGTCGACGCGACCGGCGAGCCGCTCAAACCGTTTCCGGTCGGCCTCGGTAGCGTTGCGGCTTTCCAGCCGGATAAGTGCAGTGATCATCTGGAGGTTGTTCTTCACCCTGTGCTGCAGTTCGCGAAGCAGTGTGTCTTTGTCGCTGACACGTTCCTCGGCCGAGCGCTGATCTCCCGCCTCGCCGTGAGCCGATACGTCGACCAGGGCCACCAGTCGGAAACAGACCTTGCCGTTGTCGTCCTCTATCTCGTTGGAATAAACGTCGACGATCGCGGGTCTATCTTCGCTGCGCTCCAGCCTGAAGGTGCCGACCAAATCGGATCCCTCGACCACAGCCTCGGCTAGCGCCCTGTCCTTTTGCTGATGGAGGCCTGTGCCTAAAAGGGCGGGCCAGTTTTTTCGGGTGAGCCTGGCGGCTGTCAGGCCTGACAGTTTCTCGAATTCCGGATTGGCGTAGACCACGCGCTCTTCACCGGTAAGGTCCGAAACAGCTATGGCGATCGGCACCTGGTCCAGGAATTTCTTGAACTGTTCGCTTTCGAGTGCTGTTGCAAGGTCAGGTGTATCAAGCAACTGCTCGACCGCCTCACCCTTCTTTGAATCCGATGTCATTTGCGAGCCTGTTCTGTGCGGATGATATCAACAATGCGGCGCGCCTGCCATCGCCAAAACTGGAGCTGCATCTCACGTTTTGCATCGCGCATCTGACAACCAGCCCTGCATCGCGTAGCGGCCGCATGTCTAAATTGCGACCGGCCGAAGGAGAGCGGCAAGGACCGGCTGCGATCCAGGTGCCTGGAACGTTGAGGCGGCGGGTCAAGTGGGTACGCTGCGGAAGATCAGGAGAGCGGGCATTCAGGGAGGAGTGAAGTTCGCGTGCCGGCCTCGCCCATACGCGACACTGTCGACCGCATGACCGCGTGCGCCCTGAGAGGGCAATGCATCGCTCCAGCGGTAGTTCAGGCCATTAGCTGCCTATCTGCGGCAAGCCTATCGGTCGCGAATGTTGAGACGACTATTGCCGATGCGCCAATGTCAAGCTCGTCATGGCCAACGGTGTGACCGGAAGCGCTCGCTTATGGCTGTGCTGGAATGCACATGAAGTATGCGCCTGCGCGCCGCTTCGTTGATCTCCCGGCCTTCTAGGAAGTCATCAATCTGATCGTATGTGAGACCATATGCATCTTCGTCAGGCCGCGGCGCCGACTGGACGAGCAAATATACCGGCCTCGTCGAAGCCGCGAGGGAGCTCGAGGTCAGGAACGCGATCTTCGAGGGCGAGGCGGTCGTCACCAATGATGCCGGCCTGCCCGATTTCGACGCGTTGCAGAAGGCCGTCCACAGCGATCCCTCCGCCATGATCCTCGGCGCCTTCGATATCATGCATCTCGACGGCTACGATCCAGGCGGGTATCGAGGGGATCGTTTCCAAGCTCGCAGCGGTCCGACTTCGAATTGGCTGAAGACCAGGAGCTTCATATTCAAGTTCTGCTTGGCGTCGAACGAGAGCCCGGCAAGGCCGCATTCGCCTTGCTGGCGCAGCCCGACACCGGAAAAATATGTCGGCTCGGCCTTTATCAGCCTGGGGCGCGACATGAACGAACGCGGAAACGGGCAAAGGACCATGCCGGCCCGCCTCCGGAGGGCATCAAGAAGCGACCGGCGACCCAGTGGGTTGAGCCTGGCGTGAAATTGCGGATCAAGCACCTTCGTGGTGAGCACAAATACATACGCCACGCTTCTCTGCTGGGCTTCGGCGACGAGGGCTAGACTAGGCTAGTCACGGATACATCCTCGAGCAGGGTCGACTTATCCAAGCCTTGTGTCGGCTCAGGCGGCCATTCACCATTCGGCGTCATCTCGTTGACTGTCTCGGGTAGATCCCGCGCAATCTTTCTGATTAGCTCCTCGCGCGAAAGACCCGTGTGCATTAAAATGGACGTGAGTGTACCTTCGTCCATTGCCGCTTCGACGTCCCTTGGCTCGATTGGTTGGTTTGGCCCGCGGCCAACCCACGAGTCGACCTTCGATCCTGCCCCCACCTCCCTGAAGCGGTCGAGGATCTCACCAAGGTCAGCCCTCGACACGCCATTCGTTATCTGAGCCAGAATTCTGCGTTGCGGGTCGTTTGGGTTAAGATACCCTGCTCCCGGAATCAATTCACGGAGCTTGTCGCGATTTTGGTATGCCAGAACGCCAAGGATGGCGATCGCCAATCTTCCCAGATTTGCCATTCGGTCTCCTCCACGGTTGAGCGAATCGAAGCCAAGTCTTGGCGAATGCCGACGCGTGTGGGCTGGTCCGGCGGAGAGGACGCGTCCTTGGGGGTACTCGTTTTCCATCGGACGTTCTCCTGACGCCGAACTTCGGGGCGCTTGGCCGCAGTCGCCCTGCGCCGATCAAACGACCTAACCGGCGCTTCTCGGGTTTGTTCCGCTTGTCAGAGTTTGTCGGCGACGATGGGGCGCGCGATCGGACGGGTAACTCTACCGGCTCGAGAGGTGGAGTCTGCGCAACTTGACCATATTCAGAACGACGGCGGCTCGGTTAGTCTCAGCCATCTTGGACTGCCGCCGGCTCGCGCACAAATTTCAATTTCGGCGGGACGGCGAACACCCTGAACCGCTCAGCCAGGCTGTCAAGAGCGTGACGCATTCCCACTCCCGCAGCAGCCGCACCGTGTCCACTGATGACTATCTGCGGGTTCAGGGCAGCCAAGTGCTTCACGGATCTTTCCGCCGCATCCCAGTCCGGCGTGAAGTAGCGCGGCGGACCGTGCATCTCGAGACCCTGGACGGCGACCTCATAGACTGACTCCTGACCGGTGGTGATGAAAGCGTCCCCTACGATCAGCGAACGGTCCTTCTCGCGCCAGAGCGAGATATGCCCAGGGGCGTGCCCGGGTGTGTGTAACCATCGCCATCCGGGCATTCCGGGGATCGATCCGTCGGCAGGTAAGAGTTCCAAACGGTTGCCAAGGTCAATTGGCCCGCGTGGAAAAAGCGGCGACAGCAGCGCCATCAGTCCACCCCCGACCCAGGGATCGGGTGGCGGATAGGATGCGGTTCCGTCCAAATACGGGCGCTCGAGTGGATGCGCGAAGACAGGCACGTCCCATTTATTTGCGAGGTCTAGAACCGTTCCCACATGGTCGAAATGGCCGTGGGTCAGGATGATCGCGGCCGGCCGTGCGTTCGTGCCAAACCGCCTTTCCGCGACCGCAAGAATGCTGCTGCGCGACGTCGGCAACCCCGTATCGATCAGCACCCAGTTCCGATCTCCGCTGCCCGGTGCGCCGAAGAACACGACATTGACGATTGCTAGCCGCAAATAACCCAGGTCCGGTGCGATGCTCCAAGCGCCGTCGCCACGATCCTCACGTCTGGCGTGGTCGATCTCGGAAAGTCGAATCTGAACGGTCATGTGATCCCGTGCCTCTGTTGCTGAGCAGCCGCCGATCGGCGGCGGTGGTACATCGCCCCGAACTTGGCACGGCCCTCCTTGTTCCTCGTTCGCCAGGCAGCTCCGGACAGTCGATCACCGGAGTCGACCAATCGGTTCGGCATTACCCGGCCACGCAAGGACGAGCTGGACTGAGCAACGAAGATGGCGCGCGCCCGATTGGATGCGGTATTTCGCCAACGTACGCGGCGGGCCTGCGGGCGGCACTGCTGGTCACGGCTGCGCGACGATCACGATTCAAATCCGCCGCCGGAATCCCCACGCAGGATTGGGTTCCGAACCACGATCATTGCGGCGGAGCGCACGCGGTTCGGTCTCGCCGCTGCAATGCCCTCAAGCGCAGAGGTTCCTCAACTGATGCTCGGCTGGCGGCAACTTGCTCGCCAGCCGAGCCGATGCCATCAACAACCCTGGTCGGTCTTTTTCACCTGACTTGGCGCGGCGGTGTTGGCTGTCGTGTCCTGCTGACCAGGCGGCGCCTGCTGAGCGCTGCCAGTCTGCTGGCCGGTCGCGCAGTCTCTGGCCGAGTTCTGATTTGTGGTGCCGCCGGTGGTGATCGTGTCGGTGCCCTGATCGCCGAGCATGTTGGTCCCGCTGCTCGTCGTGCCGGTGCCCTGATCCGTCGTGCTGGGCATGGTTGTCGTGCTCGAGGTTCCGTTGGATGGGCTTCCGCTCGAAGTTCCGCTCGTCGTCTGGGCAAAGGAAAGCCCGGCCGACACCGCCAGTACGGCCGAAGCCAAAAGGATGCGTCTCCCGTCTGAATGCGCGGGATGCGCTGGCACATCCAACAGGCAGACAGAAAGACTGTTCCCCGAAGAAGCTCAATTTTTGTAACTCCGGTCGACGGGCTCTATTGCGCCGGGAACACGGATCAGTCCGTCGCTCATTGTTAGTTTCTCTGCCCAGATTTGTTGAAAACATTCCACAGCCGGGCTTGACGATCAAGGAAAATGTTCCCTCTATGTTCTCATGACGCACGAACCAATCGACACGCTGGGCAAGGCGACCCGGCACAATATGCTCGTCAAGGCTGAAATGCAGCTGCGGCAACGTCCGCGACTGCCGTTCCGCGGACCTGGTGGCGTCGATCCACTAACGCTGAGGTTCAACTGCAGCCGCTGCAAGCCGACGGTCAATCTCGCGAAGCTGCGTACGGACGCTCAGCTGTTCGATAATGTCGAAGAGCTGCGCTGGCACGGCCCGACCAAAGCGTTTGAGACGTGCGTGATCCGGCTAAATGACGCCCGGCTCCTCGCACGTGCGCTCAAGGCTGGCCGCAACTGACTAAAGCAATAGGTAGAACCCTGTCCCGACCTTATCGGGTGGCGAATCCGATGACATAACTTACGGCGACAACGCATTTCAGCGAACCGCATCGTGTGTATCCATCCCCGCCGGTTCCGGTAACATCGAGGTCGAGGTCTGACATCTTGGAGATTGGCCAGGGGAACGGCCGCAATTCGTGGCTCGCTTCTGTCTGTCTTCAGGCCGCAAGCGTCTAGTCATCTGCATTGAGGCCGCGGGCTGTCAAGCACCGCACTACAAGGAGTTGACGCTCTGAGAAATGTAGACGTGTCGCACCATCCTTGTTGGTGCAGCATGCCGGGCTTACTGCCTTTCGAGCGCTTGTGTAACCAAATCACCGGCTCGGCGTTTCGTTCAGCGCCGTTGCAATGCCCACCCACTAACGCAACTTACAAGCACGAGCGAACCCATTACCTCTGTCAGGAGCATAGACTGGCAATTTGATGAGTCGCAATTTTCTGGTGATCGAACCTGAGGAAGGCATTGCCGTGCTCAAGGGGCTTGCCTCCTCGGCGCGGATCTCGATGCTGAAACTGCTGCATGAAAAGGGGCCGATGAATATCAACGAAATCGCCGCCGTGCTGTCGCTGCCGCAGTCGACCGTCTCGACCAACATCCAGGTGCTGGAGGATGCGGGGCTGATCCGCACCGAGAACCAGAAAGCGAAGAAAGGCAACCAGAAAATCTGCTATCCGACCGCCGAAAAAGTGCTCGTCGTGTTCAAGGGTGAGTATCGTAAGGTCAAGAACGACGCGATCGAAGTGTCGATGCCGGTCGGGCTTTACACCGGCTTCGAGGTTACCGCGCCCTGCGGCCTTTGTTCGCCGGACGGCATCATCGGTCTGCTCGATGTTCCCAACACTTTCCTTGATCCGGACCGCATGAAAGCCGGTTTGCTGTGGTTCACGCGCGGTTTTGTCGAATACCAGTTCCCCAACAATGCCAAGCTCGCCAATGCCGAGATCACCGAACTCGAAGTGGCGATAGAGCTGTCCTCGGAAGTGCCGGGCACCAGCGCCGATTGGCCCTCGGACATTACGCTGACAATCAATGGCGTCGATGTCGGCACCTGGACATCGCCAGGGGATTTCGGCGACAAGCGCGGCGTCTTCACGCCCTCCTGGTGGAAGCTCAAGGGCTCGCAATACGGCAAGTTGAAGAACTGGCGAATTGCCAATGACGGCACCTACATCGACGGCCTCAGGATTTCCGAAACCGGCCTCGCCGCACTCGATCTGAAGAGCCATCATTCAATCCGCGTCCGTATCGGTGTCAAGGACGACGCCAAGCGCCCCGGCGGGATCAACATTTTCGGCAAGGGCTTTGGAAATTACGATCAGGACATCCTGCTCAGGATCAAAACCGCCTGAGTCGACTGGCGGTGTTGCTCCGCAATTAAACCGTTGCCGATTTGCGGCTAGCAACGTCGTCTATGAGGCCACCAGCTTGCCTGACGTGCATAGATGCCGTTGCAAGGTTCGCCCACTGGCTGGCTTTCGCCTGCTACCCTCAAATCACCGGTACAAAGCGATCCGTCCACCAACCGCCAGAGCGTTTCATCGTCCGTTCCGGCAAATGCCGGAACTTAAACATCTAGGCAACTCTCGAAAGTATGTGCCGATCCAGGTCGCACTTTGCTAACCCGAACCGCCAGCGGTGGTTCGTCGCCTCACGCCTGCTCTGATAGAACAAGGTCAGTTGCCGGCCGTCGATCATCACGGTCGAATGGCCATTCTCGCCGGGCTCACCAGGGTCGAGAACGGGGCCGACGGAAACGTAGGGGCCCTTGACGTCATCGGCGATGGCGAAGAAAACGCGCTGCCGGCTGCCGCGCGGACCTTCGGGGAGGAAGCAGGTGGCGTTGAGAAGCACACGACCGTCTGGCAGCTCGACGAGCTGGGCGCCTTCGATCCCCCATTCGTAATCCGGATGCTCGCGCGCATTGTGATGCGGCACGTCGAGATGATCGAGTATCTTGCCGAGACGTTTCCATGGCCCAAACCAGGAATCGGATTGGCTGCGCGCCAGAAAGACATCCGGCTGAGGCACCCTGGTGAATGTGGGCATGCCTGAATAGACGATGTAGCGCTTGCCGCCGATGATTGCCGGATGGGGATCGTAGATGCCGTCCTCATCGGTGTCGGGCAGCGACAATATCGCCGGATTGAGCACCACCCAATGAAAGCCGTCATTGGAGACCGCATGCTCGCAACGTCCGCCGGACTTCATGAATTCGGTCTGGATGAACATATGGAAGACGCCGCACTCATGAATGACGCCGGGTGCCGCAACGCCCGATCCGGTTATCGGCAAGACGATCGGCTCGTGCTCTATCCAGGGTCCATAGAGATCCGGTGCCGTGGCATGGAGTATTTTCCAGCTTTCGGTCGTGACCGTGCCGCTTGAGCCGAAGACGTGCCAGAGCGTGCCGTCGAAGACGGGACAGGGGTCCTTCAGGTCATCCACGACCTGCGGGTGAAACAACGGAAAGACGTTGGTTTCAAAGTCGATCTTCATTCGCCAACCATTCCTCGATTCCTCGGGCGCTCCATTCAAATGAACCACCTGCGCGACTCACATGAATCGATTCGCAGGCGTATTTATAGCTCCGCCGATGAACGGTTGTTGAACGATTGAAGGATTTCAACCGTTCTGTGGCAAAGGGCCACATTTGGGGAGCCCGACCTGACGCGATGGGCCTCATGATCTGAATCGAACGGGGGTCGCCTCGCCCGTTCTTTTATCGAGCCATCGCAAGTGGAGCAGGACAGCTGGACTCGCCTAAACAGTTTGCAGCTGTGGAACAACTTACTGGGATGGAAGTTATATGCAAGGCTGCGAACGTTGATGTCGAAGCTACCTTGATTAACATTTGTTAATCGAGGCGATTTCCAGCTATAACCAAGGATAATTTACATGGAAATGGCGGCGGGCCGGCGCAAAACACCAAAAATCCCTGTACAATCGTCTATTTTACTCTGCTTTTCCCACCTCCGATGGAACTTCGTATATCAAAGACCACAACACATTCTAACCCTCGCATCAAAACAGCAGCAGCTAATTTACTTCGAAGAGCCGATCTTTGAAGAGAGGCGCCATCCTTCGATGCGGGTGAACGATATTTCACCTACGATCAGAATTTTGACGCCGCTTATCCCAGTTGGCACTTCCGCGGCCAGGGCAGACGCGGTTCAGCGCAGGTTCGTCGATCAGATCGTCGCCTCTACGCCGCATGACCGATTGACGGCCTGGTATTATACGCCCATGGCGCTGCGTTTCAGCGATCATCTCGCCTGTGACGTCTGCGTCTACGACTGCATGGATGAACTCTCCGCGTTCAAAGATGCTCCCGCAGAGTTGACACAGTTGGAAAAGGCGCTGTTGCAACGCGCCGATCTCGTCTTCACGGGCGGGCAGAGCCTCTACGAGGCCAAGCGCAGCCTGCATCGGTCGATCTTTCCCTTCCCGAGCAGCATCGACGTTGCCCATTTCCATCGGGCGAGAGAGCCAGGTGACGACCCGCTCGACCAGGCCGACATACCTCACCCGAGGGTGGGGTATTTCGGGGTCATCGACGAACGGCTCGACGTCGAACTGATCGCGCAGGCGGCTGCGGCAATGCCGGACGTGCATTTCGTCATGCTTGGCCCTGTCGTCAAAATCGATCCGGCGAGCCTTCCCACGGCAGGTAACCTGCATTGGCTGGGCGGCAAGTCCTATGCAGACCTGCCGAGCTATCTCCGGCATTGGAGTGCCGGCTGGATGCCGTTCGCGCTCAACGAAGCGACCCGCTACATCAGCCCGACCAAGACTCCCGAGTTCCTGGCGGCAGGACTGCCGGTGGTTTCAACGGCGATCGTCGACGTCGTGCGTACCTACGGCGCCGAAGGCCTTGTCGAGATTGTCGACGCGGAGGATATCGAGGCCAAGCTTCGGTCCATTCTGGCGCGCCCCCGCGATTTCCTCGTGACCAAGGCCGACGCCTACCTTGCCGACATGTCCTGGGAGAAGACTTGGAACGCGATGTCTGCCCACATCCAGCGTGCCCAAGCGATGAAGAGCGTGGTGCCGTTCCTGAGGAGGGCGTGAGCGTGTTCGATTGGCTGATCGTCGGGGCCGGGTTCGCCGGCAGCGTGCTGGCCGAGCGCATCGCATCACAACGCCAGGAAAGTGTCCTCATAATAGATCGACGAAATCACGTCGGCGGCAACGCCTATGACTGCTACGACGAGGCGGGAATCCTGATTCACCGTTACGGGCCGCACATCTTCCACACCAACGCCCAATCGATTGTCGACTACCTGTCGCAATTCACGGAATGGCGGCCTTACGAACATCGGGTGCTGTCGCTCGTCGATGGAAAGCTGCTGCCGATACCGATCAATCTCGACACAATAAACCGTCTCTACGGCCTTGAGTTGACATCCGAGCAGTTGCAGGACTTCTTCGCTTGCCGGCGCGAAACGGTGGAAGAAATCCGCACCGCCGAAGACGTCGTGGTGAGCACTGTAGGCAGAGAGCTCTACGAGAAGTTCTTTCGCGGCTATACGAGGAAGCAGTGGGGTGTCGACCCTTCCCAGTTGAGCAAATCGGTGACAGCGCGAGTCCCGACCCGGACCGATCGGGATGATCGCTATTTTGGCGACAGCTTCCAGAACATGCCGGCAGGCGGGTATACGCGCATGTTCCAGCGCATGCTGGATAACCCCAAGATCAAGATCATGCTGCAGACCGACTATCGCGAAATTCGCGACAAGATTCCCTTTCAGCGGATGATCTACACCGGGCCGATCGACGAGTATTTCGACTGGAAGCTTGGTCGCTTGCCCTACCGCTCGCTGCGCTTTGAGCACATGACGCTTGATTGTGAGCAGTTTCAGCCGGTCGCCGTCGTCAACTATCCGCAGACGGAAAAATACACACGGATCACCGAGTACAAGCATCTGACCGGTCAACAGAGCCCGAAGACCAGCCTCACCTACGAATACCCCACGGACATCGGAGATCCTTATTACCCGGTGCCGCGGGCCGAAAACGAGTCGTTGTACAAGCGCTATGAAGCCTTGGCCGCGGCCTGCCCGGAGGTCTGGTTCGTCGGACGTCTGGCAACATATCGCTACTACAATATGGATCAGGTCGTAGGCCAGGCATTGGCTACGTTCGGACGCATTCAGGCGCGCCTTGCCGGCAACGGGATGCTCGTCACGCCGACGCGGCGCGAGGCGGCCGAGTGAATGATGCGCCGGGCTGACCGGCGTTCGGGCGACCCACGGCCAAAGAGGCCAAGGATCCTTCTCGGCGAACAGCTTTAGCTGTGCTGTTGATGCAGCTGAACGCGCGCTGTTCTGATCAGCGAGGCTATGGCGCGCTTGCGTGTTTTTCAAAGGCCACGAACAATTGGCGCTGGCGCTCCAACTCGTCCGCAAGTGGCTTGCGAAGAGTGCGCGAGCCGTCCGCATGGATGGTGGAGAACAAGCCGACTTCGGCGTGGCGCGAATTGTCCCAACCTGGGTAGGCTGTCACGGGATAAAGGCATATACCCTGGACAGGTGCACCGAGGCTGGTCGCGTCGCGCACTTCGTCGCAAACGTAGTGAAGCCAGGCCGGCCGACCGGATCCTTCGGCGCCGGTCTCGGCGATGAATATCGGCTTGTTGTATCGATCGGCGACCTCGACCAGCATTTCCGAAAGTGCACGGTATTCGTGGTGCCCCATCGGTATCGTTGGGCCATTCAAGTACCATTGGTTGTGCGGATAGAAGTTGAGGCCGATCACGTCTACAACGTCCTCGCTGCCGCCCAACTCCGGCTCTACGCACCCTGTCAGCATGTCATATGCCTCGAATTGCCCTTGACGAGCATTTTCGGCGCTCCGCCGCTCGGGGCGAGTACGGTCACGAGGAGCAATATGAATCAGCGGTTCGGCCCAGATGAACCTGCATCCGGGTTCGGCCTCCCGCATCGCCCTCACGCCGGCGACCGCAGCTTTGACAAGGTGTCGTTTGAACCATCCACGCTTGTTCGGCCCGACGGGGGGGAAATAGCCGACCTCCACCGCCCATGCGAAAAACGAAATCTCGTTGATCGGGCACACCAGGGGAGCCACGCCACTAACGGAGCGATGAACCCGAACAGCTTCCGCAGCGAAACGGACGTAGGCGTCGATAAACCCCGGGCTACCTTGGTCGATGTGGTCTGGCGAGCCATAGTGGAAGATATCCCAGATAATCTGCACCTCGGCCGCCTGGGCTGCTTCGATCGCCGACGTCCAACTCGACCAGTCGAAGACTCCGGGCGCTGTCTCGATAAGGTGCCAGCGCAAGCCGTCGCGGATCGTGCGAAGGCCAAGCTCGGCGCAACGGCGATAGTCGCCTTGTGCATGGATATCGTGTGAGGTCGCGCGGATCAGATCAAGACGAGCTCCGTCGGCGCGCCTGTGGGAGGAACACTCGAAACCAGCCATGAAAAAACTGTCGAACCCGGAAGAGCCTGCCGTGGGCCGACGAGCGGTATTCTCGTTCATACAACCATCCCGTCGCCCAGGGTGGGCGCAAGCAATCGTATGCGGCGATCGCTCATTGTCAGTTCCGGTCGCGTAGTCGGAACCGGTCGGCCACCGCCACGTCGACGGCGCGGCGGCTGCGGCGTATGTGTGCCTGGATACAACCAGGCTCCTATCCGTCTGTCGGGGCCGCGGTGGCGTCGATTCGATCCGAAGTTATGCAGCCTGTTGCATCGCCCGTTCGTTGACCCCTGTTTCGCCCAGTCGGGTGAGCGCCTCATCGGTTGCTTTTTCTTCCTTGAGCGTCTGTTCGAGTAGCGGGACGGCCTCTTTCAGACCAAGTAACCCGGCCCATGTGACAAGAGTCCCGTAGCGCGCTATTTCATAATGTTCGACGGACTGGGCTGCAGCCACGAGACCCG
>NZ_JAMYKT010000048.1:0-20646 GCF_040317515.1 Mesorhizobium sp. M1428 | reverse complement strand
TGTTCCGCAATTCGCCGCGAGGCCGATCCCGACTACGTTCGAAAGTGACTAAGCCGTCACCACTACCATTGACACGATGTGCCTCGGCCAGGCCATAGGTCGCTCCAAGGGCGGTATGACAACCAAAATCTTGGCGCTTACCGACGCGCTTGGCAATCTCGTGCGCTTTGTCCTGCTGCCGGGCCAGCGCTTCGATACGGTCGGTGTCGAACCGCTCATCCAAGGCCTCTCCTTCGGCGCTCTGATCGCCGACAAGGCCTTCGACAGCAACACCATCATCGCCGATCTGAACGAGCGTGGCGCCAAGATCGTCATTTCCCAGCATCCGCGCCGAACAAAGCCGATCCCGCTCGATGCCGAGATGTACAAATGGCGTCATCTGATCGAGAATTTCTTCTGCAAACTCAAAGAGTTCAAACGCATCGCCATGCGCGCCGACAAAACCGACCAGAGCTTCAATGCCATCATTCATCTCGCTGCTGCCGTCATCAACTCCAAATGAATCTCAACAAGCGCTAGCTTCACGACATCGACCGCGAAACCGCCTTCCTTGTCATCGAACAGATCGCGCCTGACGGTCCCGCCTGCCGCCTCGTAGGTGTCCAGCCCACCTAGGAATTTGACCCGCTTGTCGCTTGCCCGAACGCCCTCGCCAGCAAGTGCGGAACGAATGTTTGATGCGTAAGGGTTCCAAGCTGGCAGTTCATTCCATACCCGTTCCTGCGCCTCGTGATCGTCGCTGATCGTGAAGGCCGGAAACTGGTCAAAGGTCATGTCCTCGTTGCGGTAAGCCTCTAAGAGGCGAGGCGACACGCGACCGAGGGCAAGGCGGCGGCGCACAATCGTTTCGGTCGTGCCGAACCGTGCGGCAATGTCGGGGACCGACTTGCCTTCGTCCGCCAGATCGCGGAACGCCTCGTACTGGTCGACCGGATGCCTCGCGCAAGACGTTTTCGGAAAGGCTGATTCCCGTAGCGTCCTCTCCGGAGCGGCTCCTCGCATTCGACGGGAAAATCCTTCGCGATCTCACCAGCCTCGGCCAGCAGAACCAGCGCAGCACGGCGGCCACCATCGAGCTGTTCCGCAAAGGCGAGAGGATTGCCGCCCATCTGCGCTTCAGCGGCAATGGACGGCACACGACGTGTCGGATCATATGCCTTCATCGCACCGCCGCTTTGCCGACTGGACGATCGAGAGGATCACCCGGGAAGCTTCCGCGATCGGCCCCGATGTGGCCTTGCTGTGCCAGAAGATACTGGCGGATCGGCCGCATCCCGAACAAGGCTTCCGCGCCTGTCTTGGCGTCATCCGGCTCGTCAAGGGCTTCGGCCGCGAGCGCGTCAACGCCGCCTGCGGCCGGGCGCTGGAGATCGGCGCCCGGACTTATGGCTCAGTCCGCTCAATCCTCGACAATCACCTCGACCGGGCATCGTCGAGCCAGGCGACGGCTCGCGAGCCCATCGACCACCCCAATATCCGCGGTTCCCGCTATTACCACCGAAGGAGAATGACATGCTTGCACATCCCACCCTCGACCGGCTCAACGCTATGGGCCTGACCGGAATGGCCAAGGCGTTCAATGAACTGGCCGCCAATGCCGAGGCCGAACAGCTATCGCATGGCGAATGGCTGGCGCTGTTGCTCGACCGGGAATGGAGCTGGCGCTACGATCGCAAGCTCGGCGCCCGCCTGCGCTTTGCCAAGCTGCGCCATCAGGCGGCGCCTGAAGATGTGGACTATCGCGGTGAGCGTGGCCTCGATCGGGCACTGTTCATCAAGCTCATCGCCGGAGACTGGATCGACGCTCACGACAATTTGGCCATCTGCGGCCCATCGGGCGTCGGCAAAAGTTGGTTGGCCTGCGCGCTCGGGCATAAGGCGTGCCGGGATGACCGGTCCGTTCTCTATCAGCGTGTCCCACGCCTGTTCGCCAATCTGGCGCTCGCCAGAGGCGACGGTCGTTATGCACGTCTGCAGAGAACCCTCGGCCGCGTCCAGTTGCTCATCCTCGATGACTGGGGCTTGGAGCCTCTCAACGACCAGGCCCGGCACGATCTCCTGGAAATCCTCGAGGACCGCTATGGGCGACGCTCCACCATCATCACCAGCCAGCTGCCTGTGTCGGCGTGGCATGACGTCATCGGAAATCCAACCTATGCCGACGCAATCCTGGACCGCCTCGTTCATAACGCCCATCGCATCGATCTGACGGGCGAAAGCCTGCGTCGCAAACAAGCGCAAAAGGCTTGACACACGGCACGTACGAAATGACAACAATCACAGCCAGCAAGGCCTAGCCCAGGGGGGCGACATCATCTCGGAATCCGGGGGCGTGATCATGTCGGAACAAAGGGGCGGCTTCGTCGGAATCGGCATCAAGGATTGGGGGATGGACTTTCTCCATCTACTCCTTGCCGGTTTATACGGCGTCCCACACGCTCGCCGCTCGCCCCATACCATCTGGTTTTGACCTTAATGCTGCAGCTCATTGAGCTCATTGACTATCCAGTCCATAATTCGCTTTGTATCGGGTGAGGGCTCCACCGCTTTATGTGTGACGGCATAGAAGGCCATGCCTGTCCGCCATTTCATATCGGATGCTTCGACTAGCAAACGCCGCTGCACGGCGTGTTCAACAATATGCCTCCACCCGAGAGCCACGCCCTGACCGCCGATCGCTGCTTGCACCACGAGGCTATAGTCGTTGAGCCGTAACCCCTCGCCACGATCCGTATAGGCCACGTCAAAATGATTGAACCAGTCCTGCCATGTGGGGCGCGGTCGGTACGGCTCCTCCAGGTGGATGAGCGTGCGCTCCGACCTTTCTTCGAGCCAGTCGGGGTGTTGGCTGAGATAAGCCGGACTGCAAACAGGTATTATGATTTCGTCCACCGCCCTCACGGCCTGGTAGTCGGACCAATTCCCGTTGCCTCGCCTGATCCCTATGAGCGTTGAGTCTCGCCCAATCTCTACATCGCGATCCGACGTGAGAAGCCGAATGTCGATGTCCGGGTGTTGAGATCGGATGGCAGGGATTCGTGGGATCATCCAGTGGCTCGCAAAAGCGGTCGATGAATCGACTGTGACCCGGTCGGACGCCGCGTAACGCAGCGAGTCCGCTGATCGTGCAATCTGCTGAAGTGCGCTGGTCACGTCTGCATGGAACTTCCGGCCACTGTCCGTGAGCTCCACCAGTCTGTGCCGGCGATGGAAAAGGGCTATGCCGAGATCCTTCTCCAAGAGCTTCACGCTATAACTGATGGCCGCCTGCGTCAGGCCAAGCTCTTCCGCAGCGTCAGTGAAGCTTCCCAGCCTCCCCGCTGATTCGAACGACAGGAGAGCGTTGGGGTTCGGGAAGCGACGGCGTAGATCTCGCATAAGCTACACTTGGGCATCCATCAAGGTTTTTGCGGTTTACCGCGGTCTTGGATGGCTCTATTCGTGTCTGCAGTTGGAGAGCAGGAAGCAACTCATGTCAAGACAGCTTATGCCAAGAGTTCGCTCAAGGACGGGTCGGAGAGGCGCCGCCGAGGCGATAAGCGAGGCGCAGCGCCTTATTGCCGGCATCGAGCGACGCGTTCCAGCTTTTGAGCTCTTGGGCGAGGATGGGCTCGCCACCATCGAGGCCGCCGCCGATACAATTCTTGAGGAAATTGGCATCGAGTTCCGCGATGATCCGGAGGTGCTCGATCTCTGGCGAAAGGCTGGCGCTGACCTCTCCGGCGAGCTCGTGCGCTTTCCGAGAGGGCTGCTGCGCTCGATCCTGAAAAGTGCGCCGGCTTTGTTCACCCAGCATTCCCGCAATTCCGAACGGTCACTCAAGATCGGCGGGCGGCATGTAGTCTTCGCGCCGGCCTATGGTTCGCCCTTCGTTCGCGACCTCGAAGGCGGGCGGCGTTACGGCACGCTCGCCGACTTCCAGAACTTCGTGAAGCTTGCCTACGCTCTCCCTTGGCTACACCATTCCGGCGGTACGGTCTGCGAGCCCGTCGATGTCCCAGTCAACAAGCGGCACCTTGACATGGTGGCGGCGCATCTGCGCTTTTCCGACAAGCCTTTTATGGGCTCTGTCACGTCCGAGGAGCGGGCGGGAGACTCGATCGAAATGTGTCGGGTTGTATTCGGCCGCGACTTCGTGGACGAGAACTGCGTCGTTCTCGGAAACATAAACGCCAATTCGCCGCTGGTCTATGATGCTACCATGACGGGCGCGCTTAAGACGTATGCGCGCGCGGGCCAGGGCACCGTGATCGTGCCCTTTATCCTGGGCGGCGCCATGGGTCCGGTGACCACGCCGGGCGCTATCGCACAGAGCCTCGCCGAAACCATGGCCGGCTGCGCGCTGACCCAGCTCGTCCGGCCTGGCGCGCCAACGATCTTTGGCAATTTCCTGTCCTCGACGGCGCTGCGCTCGGGTTCGCCGACCTTCGGCACGCCCGAGCCCGCGCTGGGTTCGCTCGTGGTGGGCCAGCTCGCGCGGCGGTTGAACCTGCCCCTGCGCTGCTCGGGCGCCTTCACCGCTGCCAAGCTCGCCGACAGCCAGGCCATGACGGAAAGCACGATGTCGATGTTGGCCTCCGTGCAGTGTGGAGCTAACTTCATCTTGCATTCTGCCGGCTGGCTCGAAGGCGGTCTGGTGATGAGTTATGAAAAGCTCATCCTCGACGCCGACTTCTGTGCCGCACTCCACACTTGGATGGGGGGGCTCGCCATCGACGAGAATCAGCTTGCGCTCAACGCGTTCAGGGAAGTGGGGCCGGGTAAGCATTTCTTCGGCGCGGCCCACACAATCGCCAACTACCGAACCGCCTACTGGGAATCGGAGGTGGCCGACAACAACTCTTTCGAGCAGTGGCGCGACGCGGGCGAGCTTGACGCCACGCAACGTGCCCACGCGCGCTGGAAGAAGCTACTCGCTGAGTACGAGCAGCCCGCGCTGGAGGCGGGCGTCGACGAAGCGCTTTCCGAGTTTGTTGCGCGGCGAAAGGCCGAGTGCAGCGATCAGTGGTATTGAGGGGGGTTAGCATGGAAACGCATGCGCAGGTGGTTGTGATTGGCGGCGGGGTGGTCGGCTGCTCCATCCTCTATCATTTGGCCAAGCATGGCTGGTCGGACGTGGTGCTGTTAGAACGCAACGAGCTCACCTCCGGGTCGTCATGGCACGCGGCGGGAGTGATTCACACGATCAACTCGGATCCCAACATCGCCCGGCTGCAGGGCTATACGATCAAACTTTACAAAGAGCTGGAGGACCTCACCGGCCAGTCCTGCGGCATCCACCGACCAGGTGGCATCTATCTTGCGTCCACACCCGAGCGGCTTGATTACCTCCGCCAGGAGCGCGCCAAGGCGCGCTATATGGGCCTGGAGACAGACTTCATCTCGCTCGAACACGCCCGCGAGCTGAACCCACTCATCGACCCGACGAAATACTTGGGCGCGCTGTTCGAGCCCGTCGATGGCCATGTCGACCCGTCCGGCGTTACCCACGCCTATGCCAAGGGGGCGCGACACTACGGCGCCAAGGTATTTCGCGAGTGCCCCGTGATCGAGACCAGGCCGCGCCGGGACGGCGGCTGGGACGTGGTCACGCCGAGAGGCACGCTCCATGCCGAGATCGTCGTTAACGCCGCGGGCCTGTGGGCGCGCGAGGTGGGGCGGCTCGCCGGCATCGACCTGCCCGTCCAGCCCATGGAGCACCACTACCTAATCACGGAGGCCATCCCAGAAATCGAGGCTCATGGCCGGGAAGTGGCCGTCACCGTCGATTACGAAGGCAATGCCTATACGCGCCAAGAACACCAGGGGCTGCTGCTTGGCACCTATGAGACGAACTGCGTGCCCTGGGCGGTGGACGGCACGCCGCTCGATTTCGGCCATGAGCTGCTCCAGGATGATCTTTCGCGCGTGACGGAGCGGCTTGAGACGGCATTCGAACGCATGCCGGCGATCGGCCGGGCCGGTATCAAGAAGGTCGTGAACGGCCCCTTCACCTTCGGCCCAGATGGGAACCCGCTGATCGGCCCAGTGCCGGGCCTCAAGAATTACTGGACGGCGGTGGGCGTGATGGCCGGCTTCTGCCAGGGCGGCGGTGTCGGCCTTTGCATGGCCGAATGGATGATCGAGGGCGAGCCGTCCGTCGACGTCTGGGGCATGGACATCGCCCGCTTCGGCGAGTTTGCCACCCGCGACTGGGGCCGCATCAAGTCGGCAGAGAACTATTCGCGCCGCTTCATCCTGACTTATCCCAACGAGACGCTGCCCGCCGGCCGCCGGCAGAAGACGACGGCTCTCTATGACCGGCTTGCGGCCAAAGGCGCAGTGATGGGAGTCAGTCACGGGCTCGAACATGCGCTGTGGTTTGCACCCTCTCCCGCCGAAGCGCAGGAGACGCCGACCTTCCGCCGCTCCAACGCATTCCCGTATGTGGCCGACGAGGTGCGAGCCGTACGCGAAGCCGTCGGCATGATCGAGATTGCCAACTATGCCAAGCACCAAGTCAAGGGACCGGGCGCGGAAGCCTTCCTCGACCGCGTGCTCGCCAACCGGCTGCCCAAGGTCGGGCGGCTCACGCTGACCCCGATGCTGACGGCGAAGGGTAAGCTCTACGGCGACCTTACCGTAGCACGGCTCGACGCGGAAACCTTTTGGCTCTTCGGTTCGGGCGCGGCGCAGAACATGCATCGCTGCTGGTTCGAGAGGCATTTGCCGCAGACTGGCGTGATCTACAATAACACGTCGGACGCGCTGCACGGACTGGCAATCGCCGGGCCGCTTAGCCGGGAGCTGCTCCAGCGCGTCACGCGTGGGGACGTTTCGCCGAGCGGGCTACGCTTCCGCGACATCCGCCACATGGTGGTGGGCGGGGTGCCGGCCATCGTGGCGCGGGTCTCATTTTCGGGCGAGCTCGGCTACGAAATCTATGTCGCGCCGCAATTCCAGGTCGCGCTCTATGAGGCGCTGAGCGAGGCCGGCGCGGATCCGGCCCTTAGGGTCTATGGCGGTCGGGCGCTGATGTCGATGCGGCTCGAAAAGAACTGGGGCGTGTGGACCCTCGACTTCCGCCCCGACTTCACAGTAGCTGAATCCGGTCTCGACGCCTATGTCGCCTTCGACAAGCCCGCCGAGTTCATCGGCCGCGAGGCGGCGCTCGCCGAACGCGAGCGTGGGCCGAGTAAGCGCCTCGTGACCTTGGTCGTCGACACCAAGGATGTGGACTGTGTGTCCGACGAGCCGATCTTTGACGGCCGGGAATGTGTGGGGTACGTCACCTCCGGCGGCTACGGACACACGGTGGGGAGAAGCCTGGCGATGGGTTATGTGCCGACCCCGCTCGCCGCCGACGGCACCAAACTCCGCGTGGAGTTACTGGGAGAGTTCTACGACGCCGTCGTGACCGCTCAGCCGCTCTACGATCCTGACGGTGTGCGTATGCGCAACTGAGCAAGGTGGTGTCGCGATATTCATTGTTGGCACGATCCTTCTGGCGCTTGTGCTGTCGCGGGTGGCGGACGAACCAAAGACGGGCTCCCCGTGTTTTGAGAAGAGCCGGTGAAGGGTCACCGCTATGGCTGGTTCAGACCCTGACAGGCCGATCGTCGAAATTGTCGCGGACAATGGGGATTTCCGGCTGGGGCGAGACATGTCCAGTCGGAACTGTCTGTCAGCCGTATCACGCCCTGGGCGCGCGGGCATTGCGACAGGAACTCGAAGAAATCAAGCCGCGCGCAGGGGTGCTCAAAATGGACCAACGCTTGTCAGAGTATGGGTATGCGAAGGCGGCAATCTATCTTCGCGTTCCGGTCGGTCAGCTGCCGGGCGGAGTTTTAACAATCGTAGGCGCGCCGGATGAGACGACCAGGATCGCGAAAGCCAAGCGCGACGAAGGTTACCCGCTCCAGCAAGTGAAAATCGGGGGCGGGCAGCTGGAGCGTGACGTCGAAACCGTTTGGGAAGCGGTCGGCAATACGGACAGAATCGCGATGGACACCAATCGCGGCCTGACGGTCCGCGACGCGATGTTGCTAAGCCAGCAGTGCTCTGACAGTCCTTCGGATTCGAGCAGCCGTACGAAACGATGGAGGAAAGTCCTCTTCCTGCGCGCCCGGATGCGCTATCCCGTTTGTCTCGACGAGAGCACTGAAGATCTCGGGGTGGTCCTGCGCGCCGTCAGCACAACGCAGCCAATGGGTTCGGCTTCAAGGTCGCGCGTCTCGGCGGACGTTCGGCTATGACCGAGACCCGCGACGTTTGCGCTGTCCTGTCCTTGCGGGATAAGTGTGACGAGGCATGGGCGAGGACATCATCGCTGCCGCTTGCGTCCATCCGGCGGCGTCGGTCGAACCGCGCCGCGTTGAGGGAATGTGGATCGCTGAGTCCCACATCGATCGTCAAGATGATTCGGGAGGCCCGGTGGCGATTGATGGCAGCCATTCCGGCTACCCAAGGTTCTGGACATGCTGTAATCCGATACTGTCGTATGGGCCCTGAATGACCGTTCCCTTTTCGCCGATTGCTCACTCGTGTACAGTTGACTGGGACAGCAGAGGGCAGGCCATCCTTCCCTGCGACAACCCCGTGTTCTGTCGCATTGTCATCCTGCTCGTTCCCGGATTTTCGCAATTAACTCTATCATCGTTCGTTGACCCGCTTCGCGTCGCGAACTCGGTCTCGGAACGCACATTCTTTAAATGGGTGGTGTCGAGTTCGGACGGCAGGCCGGTTGAATGCGCCAGCGGCATCTCTGTATCCGCTAGCAAGACGTTTGCCAGCTTGGCGACGGACCTGCAGGGTAGCGACAGGCCAGCCATGATAGTGGTCTGCGCCGGTGAAAAGGTCGAAAGCCACGCATCGGCGTCGCTTATGAAGCTCCTGCGCCTATGCAGGCGGCACAGAATTCCGATCGGTGCGCTCGGGACGGCAACTTGGCTGCTCGCGGAGACTGGCATTCTGAACGACACTGATCCGTTGGGAGAAGCTGGCCGCGCTTTCCGAGAGTTTTGGTCGCCTCCGGGTCACCGACCGTTTGTTTGTCCGGGATGGAGATGTCCTGACCTGCGCGGGTGAGTTCGCGTCCTTCGACCTAGCGATGGAGCTGATTTCCGATCACCTCGGCAAAGACTGCGCATCGGCCGTTTGTAGACATACGACCGCAGGCCATTGGCGCTTGGGTTCCGATAGGCAAGGGGCGACCGGCGCTCAATATACCAGCATAAGCAAAAGGGTCGCTGAAGTCATCAGCCTGATGGAACAGCATATCGAAGACCCACTTCCCCTTTACGATATTGCAAAGTGCGTCGGACTTTCACGGCGTCAAATCGAACGCCTCTTCGAACGCTACGTCTCCTACTCACCAATGCGGTACTACTTGCGCCTGCGACTAGAATGGGCCAAGCGCCTGATCGAGCAGACGAACATGCCGTTTCTGGAGATAGCCGTCGCGTGCGGCTTCGTTTCGTCGTCCCATTTCTCGAAGTGCTTTCGCGAAATCTTCGGCAAGGCACCGCGCGATTGCCGAAGGTGACGATCGAGTAGCTCAGCCATTCGGCTTTAGACCAGCACCGCTTCCTGACGCATTACCTGCCGTTTTGGTTTGCCGAGATGGGTGGCTTTAGGTGAAACAGCCGCCGCGATTGGTCCTTCGCCTTCCTAGCTAGGTGCCTTCCCCGCGCTGACAAGTATCGACCAAGAATGTCTTCCGAAACCACGGTGTATCCGGCAGCGGCAGCGTCGTGCTGTAGACGCTGGCTTACGGCCGACTCGGCAATTCCGCGTTGTCCTGCCTTTGTTGTGGATACAAGTTTCACGACGGTCAGCTATACTTCTCGCTCTCGAAGCATATACTTCGCCATTAAAATTACTTATAGATCAAAACATTATTTTTATGGCGATTTACGGAACCTTCTCTTGACATGCTCGTGCAGATCGAACACTATATCGCGACGATAACCCCCGTCGAACGACTGCAGCGGGATACCCCTGAAAGGGCGCTCAATGAAATCAGTGTAACGCGAACCGACGGCCGGGGAGGGGCCTCGATCAGCGTGCGAAATATTTCCGGTACTTTTCCGGGCACAACGCAGATTGTCCGACGATAAGCTTAGATCTGCAGTTTGTAGATTCGGTAAAGTACAGCAGCGTAACCGCCGACCCGCTCTGTCAGCCTGTCGAAATGTGCTGCGTGCGGCCTCACACCGGTGTGTGGGATCAACCAACACGAAAAGCGGCCCCGCCTCGAACGGGAAAACTCAATCAAAGGGGAGGAATTGATCATGAATAACTTCGCGAACGGTGTGAGCCGTCGGAGCTTTCTCAGGACCGGTGCCGCGCTCAGCGGGAGTATCGTCGCTGCCGGCATGCCGTTGTCGCAAGTCATCTGGGCAGCCGAAGGCAAGGTGCTCAAGGCGCGAGCCCGCCGTGACATCGCCAAGCTCGATCCGGGCTTCTACCAGGGTGGACCCGATGTCGACGTGATGAATTGCATCTATTCGAAACTCACGCACTACAAGCCTGGCTCAGAATGGGGGTGGGAATTGGAGGCGGCGGAAAAGATCGAGCAGGTCGATCCCACTCATATCCGGTTCCAGCTGAAAAAAGGCATCAAATTCAGTGGCGGCCACGGCGAGCTGACCGCCAGGGATGTCAAGTTCTCGTTCGAGCGCGTGATCAAGCACAAATCGCCGGACAAGGGTGATTGGGGTCCGCTCGACCGTGTTGAGTTGGAAGATGACTATACTGGCGTGATTGTGCTCAAGGCGCCCTACGTGCCGCTCTGGAACCTCGCGCTCCCTTATGGGGTTGGCCACATCGTTTCGGAGGATGCGGTGATGAAGGCAACCAAGGACGGCGGTGATTTCGGCATGAAGCCGCCGGCCTTCTCCGGCCCCTATGTGATCGCCGACTGGAAGGCGAAGCAGTATCTGCTCTTGACGCGCAACCCGGACTGGTCAGGCCCGAAGCCCGGGTTTGACGAAATCCGCATCCTACCGATCGCCGATCTCAAGACCGCGGAACGCGGCTACCAGGCCGGCGACATCGATTTCACCAGCATCAGTCTGGATTCGCTCGCAACGTTCAAGAACAGTACGCCCGCTGACACCAAGATCGAGGAGCATCCCTCGCTCAGTTTCACCTGGATCGGCATGAATATGGATCACCCCGAGCTCAAGGACATCAATGTCCGCAAGGCGATCCAATGGGCCATCAATGTGCCGCAAATCCTGGAGGTTGCCTATTCGGGGCAGGCCGTCGTCGCGACGGGCATCATTGCTCCGGAGGTTGTCGGGCATCGCGATAAGGCACTCGTGTCGCCGGAAGGCGATCTCGCCAAGGCCAAGGACCTGCTAGAAAAGGCCGGAGTGACCGATCTGACCTTAACCCTCGATTGCACAAATGCGAGCACTGATACGACCATAGCGCAAACGGTGCAGGCGCAATTGTCGCAGATCGGCATCAAAGTCGAGATAAATGCCCAGGATAGCGGCTCATTCTCCACAGTCGGCAAGGAGTCCGAGGGCGAACGCTGGAAGGACCTGCAACTCATCATAAATAGTTATTCCAGTTTGCCTGACCCGTATTATGCAACTGCTTCGTTCGTGCAAGATCAGGTCGGTGTCTGGAACTGGGAGCGCTTCCGCAGCGAGCGTTTCGATGAACTCCATGCCAAGGGGCTCATGGTCGAAGACCACGAGGCGCGCGCGAAGCTCTACTACGAAATGCAGGATCTCATGGAGGATTCTGGCGCCTACCGGTTCCTGACCCACGGGGGCAATCCAGTCATGTATCGCACAACGCAAACGCAGGCCGCGACGCGTCCGGATGGTGTCCCGCTGTTTGTCGAATTTTCGCCAGCTTGATTTGAGCGGCGTGGCCTTATGTGGTTCTATTTCCTCAAACGGATCGTCCTCGCGGTCGCAATTATTATGATCGCGGTGACGCTTCTGTTTTTCATGATCCATGCCGTGCCGGGCGATCCTGCCGCGATTCTGCTTGGCCCACGCGCGACGCCCGAGATGAAGGCCCAGCTCTATGAGCAGATGGGGCTCGATAAGCCTCTTGTCGTGCAGATTGCGATCTTCTTCGGCGGATTGCTCCAGGGCGATCTCGGTTACGACGTGTTCAGCCAGAGACCTGTCGCCGATATCGTGTTCGAGCAATTGCCCTATACGATCGAACTGATCCTGGTCTCGATCTCATGGGCGGTCGCGGTTGCGGTACCGCTCGGCTGTTACTCGGCTATGCGGCGAAACTCTGTCGTCAATCAGGTAGCCGGCGTTTTGACGATCGCCACGATCGCAATTCCTTCCTTTGTAATGGCCGTTTATGCGCTGCTAATCTTTGCCGTGATTTTACGCTGGTTGCCAGCGATCGGAGCCGGTGACGGTTTCTGGGAGGGGTCTATCCATCTCATCCTCCCTGCCTTTGCCATAGGAATTGGCTGGGTCGGTTACATTTCCCGACTGGTGCGTGCGTCCATGCTAGAGATTCTAGGAGAAAACCACATTCGCATGGCTCGCTCGTTTGGGATTTCGGAATGGCACATCGTTGCACACTATGCGCTGCCGCTCGCGATCCTGCCGACCGTGACCATACTCGGCGTTGGAATAGCATCGCTACTTTCGTCCGCGGTCTTTATCGAGGTGGTATTCGCGAGACCTGGCATCGGCGCGCTCATTGTGGACGCGGTCAATACACGCAACTATCCGATAGTAATGGGCACCGTGCTCGTCACTAGCTTCCTTGTCGTCGTCGCGACGACGCTCTCCGACCTGGTCGCTGCAGCGCTCGATCCTCGAACCCGCGAGAACCTCTAGCATGCCGAGCGTTGAAGCGAGCCACTCCGAAGCCAATGAGGGAGAGGGCCTTGGCGTCTTGCGTAGCGTCGTACAGCAATTGCGCAACAACCGTTTGGGCGTGCTCGGAGTAGCGCTCGTAATTTTTGTGGTGGCAAGTGCGCTCTTTGCTCCCCTCATCATCACGCATGACCCGATCCAGATCATGGTCGGACCGCGCCTGGCCGCACCTTCACTGGATTTTCTTTTGGGTACAGACCAACTGGGCCGGGACACGTTTTCTCGTACCATCATGGGCGGCCGCATTCCGCTTCTTGTCGCTTTCGCCTCCCTTGGTAGTGCGATCGCGGTCGGTCTTTTGCTTGGCCTCATCGCAGGCATAGGGCCGCGTTGGCTAGACAATTTGCTCCTCCTTGTCTTCGATACGAAGCGATCCATTCCGAGTATCATTTTCGCGCTGGCCATGATTGCACTTCTCGGACCCAGTCTAGCCACTCTCATTTTCGTCATCGCAATAGGGTCGGTGCCGATCTACGGGCGTGTAGTTCGCACCCAAACACGGGCCCTGCGCAACAGTGAGTACATTGCCGCGGAGCGCAGCATGGGCGCGAGCACCACCCGAATCGTCGCCGTTCACGTGGCACCTAATGTTATCGGACCACTTCTGATTCTCGTCAGCATGGACATCCCGGCTGTCATCGCCGTCGAGGCAGGTCTCAGCTTTCTTGGCATGGGCGTGCGACCGCCAACGCCCGATTGGGGAGTGATACTCAACGATGGCTATGCCTCCATCAATCAGTCACCTTGGCCTGTTATCGCCGGCGGGATTCCAATCGTCCTAGCAACGCTTGGCTTCACGTTCCTGGGCGAGGCGCTACGGGACATATTCGATCCCAAATTGCGGAAAGACCTATGAGACGCGACCATCTGACATCGGATACGTCCGCACGGCCGGTACTTGAGATTCGTGACCTAAATCTCGATTTCGGTACGCCGCGTGGACGCATCCATGCCCTGCGTGACGTTTCGCTCGATGTCCCGGCTGCAAAGGTGATTGGCATTGTCGGCGAGAGTGGATCTGGAAAATCGACGCTCGCCTATACCGTCATGGGCCTGCTTCCAGAAAATGCAGATGTGTCAACCGGCAGCATCCTGTTCGAAGGTAAAGACCTGCTCAAACTGCCCGCTCTAGCGCGTCGGCGCCTGCTGGGTGACCGCCTGTCGATGATCTTTCAGGATCCGATGACTGCACTCAATCCGGTGCGGACGATCGAGAGTCAGATGATTGACATACAGCACCACGAACAAGGAAGCCGGAGCGAAAAGCTCGCTCGTGCTCTCGACATGCTTCAGCGGGTCGGAATTCCAGATCCCCAAACTCGGATCGGCGCTTACCCGCATCATTTCTCTGGCGGCATGCGCCAGCGCGTATGCATTGCAATGGCGCTTCTTGTGAAACCGGCTCTACTAATAGCCGATGAGCCAACGACTGCGCTCGATGCAACGCTGGAAGTGCAAATCATTCATTTGCTCAAAGATCTGCAGAAGGAGATCGGCTGCTCGGTCTTGTTCGTTTCCCACCACCTCGGTGCGGTGGCTGAGTTATGCGACCGGGTCGTCGTCATGTATGCGGGCGAAGTGGTGGAGGAGGGAACTGTTAGGGACATCTTCCACAACCCTGCTCACCCCTATACACGGGCCTTGCTCGAGTGCGATCCCGGGCGGATCAGACAGAAGACACGGACTTTGCCGACCATACCCGGCGAGATTCCCAGTCTTCTGGGCAGCAAAAAGGGATGTATCTTCCGCGCCCGGTGCCCGCAGGCGTTCGATCGCTGTGTGCAAGAGAACCCGGTTGAGTACCGCATCGGCGTGGACCAAGTCGCTCGATGCCATCTTCTCGACGAAAAGCGGCTGGTTTCGGCATGAGCGCGCTGCTTCGGGTTCAGGACCTGCGTGTCCGCTTCCGCACCATGGGTCCGCTGAAGGCGTTCGCCACCGGGACGAAGGCCCCTTTCATCGGCGCGGTATGCGGCGTGTCCTTTGAAATCCGAAAGGGCGAGACACTCGCTCTTGTCGGTGAAAGCGGCTCAGGCAAATCCACTATCGCGCGCACGATCATCGGCTTGCAGCGGGCTGTGAGCGGCAGCATCAACTTCGACGGACAGGAAATTGAAGAGCTCAGCGGGGCTGAACGCAAGCCCTACTTGCGGCGCATGGCGATGATGTTCCAGGATCCGATCGGCTCACTCTCGCCGAGGCTGACCGTGCGATCACTGTTGACAGAGCCTTTTCGCATCCATGGACTAAAGGATCGCGATGTCGGTGGCGAAGCGGAGCGCCTGCTGCGCATGGTCGGCTTGCCGGCTGATTTTGCTCGCCGCTATCCCCATCAGCTTTCCGGTGGTCAGGCGAGGCGCGTTGGTATCGCGCGGGCTCTTGCCCTAAATCCAGACTTGATCATTGCCGATGAGCCGACCGCGGGCCTCGACGTCTCGGTACAGGGCGAGGTGCTCAATCTTCTCGCGCGGCTTCAGGACGAGCTCGGCATGGCGATCCTGATCATCACGCATAATCTCAATGTCGTGCGCCACATGACCGATCGCATGGCGATCATGTATCTCGGTCGCTTTATTGAGGTCGGCTCCACCGAGCGCATCTTCGACCAACCGCGCCATCCCTACACCGAGGCGCTGCTTGCGGCCAATCCCGAGCCTGACCCGGATGCGGTGCTCAATAGGATCGAGCTCAAGGGTGAGGTGCCGAGCCTGATGAGGCGGCCATCTGGCTGCGAGTTCCACACCCGTTGTCAATATGCGCAGGATATCTGCACCCGCGTCTTCCCCGAACCTTGTGCAAGCCCGCATGACACCGAGCACAGCTTCAGATGCCATTTCCCGCTGGAGCGCGAAAGCGTGGCGCCGGTGCAGGAGCGACTGGGGTCTTCAGTTGGTCCAAAGCCGGCGAGGGCGAGGCATGGTCGTGCTTACGCTTTGGCGACAGCTGTCGGCACTCGCAACGCGCGCCCAAGCACTGAGAACGGCTCTCTTCGCAAGATCTCTCCCCAGACCAAGAAATGACCATCAGTTCGACCGTGGGGTGACCCTCAACCGGTCAATGTCAACTTCGCTATTCGAGGAGCTCATATCATGTCTTCATCGTTCACCCTCAACATAACCGGGCAGTCTCTTATTCGGTACGATGTTCGACAAATATCGGATGAGGGCTTCGCCGCAATCAAAAAATTGATCCAGAAAGCCGACGTTTCCTTCACAAACTTGGAGACGACCATTCTTGGCCGGCACGGAGGTGGACCGCTGAAGGGCTCTCATTTTCTTTGTGCGCCCGCTGTCGTGCTGGATTCTTTGAAGGATATAGGCTTCAACGTGCTGGCGCTTTCCAACAATCATGCTTTCGATCTCGGCCCGTCGGGGGTGTTGTCGACGCTTGAGGAAGTGGAGGGACGGGGTTTTCTTCATGCAGGAATCGGTGTCGATGCCACGGCCGCGCACCAGATAGGAATGAAGGAATTCGGCACAAGAAAAATTGCCCTCGTTGCGATGGATGGGGGCCCAGGGCCGGCCATAATGTACGCCGATAATGCGACAGAGACCCGCCCGGCTCGACCGGGCGTAAACAAGCTCGATGTCTCGCGGGTGTTTGAGGTCGACGACAAAAACTTCAAAAGCCTGGTCGCCATTCAGGAAACCTTTCAAAGCAACGTCTGGGAACTCGGCTGCTACGCCCAGCCGAACGACCCGCCCACACTCGCATCATCCGACGAGATTGACTTTTACGGAACCATTTTTCGTAGGGCAACGGGAAACCACCGCAGGATTATCGTCAACGAGGCAAGCCTGCAGGGTCAGCTAGCCACGATCCGCAAGGCCGCATCAGACGGCGCTTTTGTCCTCGTCTATCTTCATCACCACCATGGGGAACTGAGTTGGCGCGAGGTCCCCGGGTGGGTCCAGTCTTTTGCGCGATCCTGCGTGGAGGCAGGCGCGAACGCGTTCGTCGGCCACGGCGAACCTGCGCTGCAGCCGATCGAAATCTATCGTGGAGCGCCGATCTTCTTCGGGCTGGGGAATTTCCTGTTTCATGTGTCTGGAGGTGACGATTGGATTTCTCCGGATGTATGGAAAAGTGTCGTCGCAACATGCAGCTTCGATGGCAACAACCACTTGCAGTCGATCGATCTCGTTCCAATCGTGGTCGGCGGGGAACAGCGGCTTGGCAGCAGCAAGGACTATGCTGAGCGTATTGTCCCTGTGCCCGCTTCAAAAAGCCTGGCTCATGCTATCCTCGAAGATCTATCTCGACGTTCGGAAAAGCATGGAACCAGAATTGTGTTGGAGGAAGCTCGCGTAGTTTGCCCGACAACAAATTGAGGCCACCGGCGGAACTTTGGAAAACTGACCAGCCGGTCGAAGGGGTTTATCCCTCGGGACTTGAGCCGCCAAAGCGCATCACATCGTTCATGCGTGTGTTTCGATTAGCAGAACGGCAGGGATGCTGGGCTGATGGGTGAATGGGCAGATCCACCTGGGGCTCACCGCAATGGCTTATGAGGTGCTCCTCAACGGCAAGGATATCCTCTCGGTGGGCAAGAGGGGCATTCGCCGGGAGCGCGGTGACTCCGTCAACCCGCCGCACCGACTCGGCAACCAGTGATCGAAGTCGCCCTACAGTACGGGCCGATGAAAGAAGGAGGTCAGGGAACTACACAGACCTGCGCCTGAAATCTGTTCCCGAAATTGAGAGCGGATATCCTGGAACGGGTGTCGGGGACCGGCGCGCCGAAAGAGCCGGACCTGGAAAACCAACCGCCTATCCCATTCAAAAGGATTCCTGATGCTACAGTCCGCCCATACTGTGATCGAAAACGAGTGGATAACCCTCAAGGACGGCACGCGGTTGGCCGCGCGTATCTGGATGCCGGAAGGGGCGGCGGTAAGCCCGGTGCCCGCCGTTCTGGAATTCCTTCCCTACCGCAAGCGCGGCGGCACGGATCCACGTGATGAATCGACCTATCCGGTGTTCGCCGCCGCCGACATTGCCGGCGTGCGCGTCGACATTCGCGGCTCCGGCGAGTCCGAGGGAGTGATCGACGGCGAATACACCCCGCGCGAGCTTTCCGATGCGTGCGAAATCATAGAATGGATTGCGGGGCAGCCCTGGTGCAGCGGCAATGTGGGGATGATGGGCATCTCTTGGGGCGGGTTCAATTGCCTACAGGTCGCAGCACTCAGGCCGTCGGCACTGAAGGCCGTTATATCCATCGCCTCCACGGTCGACCGCTATAATGACGACATCCACTACAAGAATGGCTGCCACCTTTCCGCTCAGCTCTCCTGGGCGGCGACTATGCTTGCCTTCCAGTCGCGCTCGCCCGATCCCGGAATCGTCGGTGAGCGCTGGCGGGAAATGTGGCTCGAACGCCTAGAGAACGAGCCTTTCTTGATGGAAGAATGGATTGGGCATCAGCGCCGCGACGCCTTTTGGAAGCATGGCTCGATCTGTGAAGACTTCAACGGTTTTCCCATACCGGCGCTGGTCATCGCCGGTTGGGCCGACGGCTATCGCAACACCCCTGTAAAGGCCGTAGAGGGGCTTGGCGGCAAGGCCAAGGCTTTGATCGGTCCCTGGGTGCACAAATATCCGCATTTCGCCTGGCCAAAGCCGCGCGCAGATTTCCACGGCGAAGCCATCGCCTGGTGGAACCGCTGGTTGCGTGACGAGCCGAATAGCCTCGAAGACCTGCCGCAGATGCGTGCCTATATCCTCGACGGTCCCCTCCCAGCGTTGCGGCGCGAGCAGGACCCCGGCTACTGGGTTGCCAAGCAGGAATGGGCGAAGCCTGAGAGCGAAACATTCGGTGTCGATGCCTGCGGCGCTCTGACGGCGGAGGGCGGCACAGGTGTTGGTGAGGTCTATATCCGTTCTCCGCTCGACACCGGCACGGCGGCGGGCGAGTGGTTCACGCTGAAACCCGATGCCGAGATGGCGGGTGACCAGCGCATCGACGATGCTGGGTCGCTGGTTTTCGAGACGAAGCCGCTCGAGGCGGAACGGGTCTATTTGGGACAGCCCGAGCTGAAGCTTGAGGTTCGCTGCGAGGGCGAATGGGCGAATCTTGTAGCGCGCATCATCGACGTGCATCCGGACGGAACCGCAATGCGCGTCGCCTATGGCGTGCTCAACCTGGCCCATCGCGAGGGCAATGCCGAACCGCGCGCAATGGAAAAGGGCGAAAGGACGACAGTCACCGTGGTGCTGGACGCCTGTGGCTATCGTTTCGCGCCTGGCCACCGCATCCGTCTGTCGCTATCGACAGCCTACTGGCCGCTGATCCTTCCCGCGCCGGAGGACCCGGGTTTAACGATCGACACAGCCAGCCTTTTGCTTACCCTGCCCCTACTCGGCGCGCACAAGAAAATTACTGTCCCGGAACCGGAAAACCCCGATCCGCTGCCCGACTACATCGATCATCTGCCTGGCGAGACGCGGCGCTCGGTCGAGCGCGATCTTGTAGGCGGCACGACCCGCTACAGGATTTACGAGGATACGGGTCTTTCCGAACATCCTGCCAACCATTTGTCGACACGGGTAATCCGCGACGAGCTATGGTCGCTCAAACTAGGCGATCCGCTCTCGATGAGCGGGTCATGCTCCTGGGCATGCTACTTGCAGCGTTCCGGTTGGTCCGTACGCACAGAGACCAAATCGCAACTTTCATGCACCGCATCCGAGTGGCTGGTCACGGCTTCGGTGACTGCCTATGAGGAAGACCGCCAGATATTTCACAAGACCTACGAGAAGCGCGCAGAGCGCGATTTCATGTGACCGAGTGCAGTCGGCCGAGCTCCGCAGACCGACACCGGCAAGTCATGGTTAGCCTGCGCCTTCGGCCGCCAGGCGGCAAGGCTCGATCATTCCGTGCTCTATGCGCGCGTGCCGCGCCTATTCCTGGCGCTCGCCCGCCTCGATGGCCGGTTTCCCCGCCTCATCGACAAGCTCACCCGCGTTCAATTGCTCATTCTCGACGACTTCGGGACCCACAGCCCCACCGACGAGCAGCGCTTCCACCTGTTCGAAATCATAGAGGAACGCTATCGGCGAAAATCCACCCTGATCACCGCCCAAGTCCCGGTGGCCACAGGGCATGACCTGATTGCGGGCCCCACGGTCGCCGACGCCATTCTCGACAGGATCGTTCACAACGCGCACCGTATCGTACGCATCCGGTGAAGACCGCAGACGTGCGCATCCGGCAGCCAGGAGAACCTGAGCACCGGAGTGCTGGGGTCAAGCTTTCTTTGGGGAGACGCGATGATATTCTTCGAGGAGGAGTTTGACCTCCTCGATGCCTTCATCGGTGAAGGCCAAGATCCCGTCGTCATCGTTGGCGCCGTAGACCCAGATGACGCCGTCCTCGGGCTCGAGACCGAGGGTCAGGTCCTGGATGAGCGCTTCGCTGACGCCGAGGTCCCTGGCGACACGATCGACGGTGTAGACGTGATGCACCTATTGCGCTGCATGATCAGGCCGCCGCTGGTTGGGTCCGCAATTTTGCGGATCTCCAATTCCACGGCAGCAAATCATCGATCCGATGGGCCGGATAGGCGGGCAGTCGGGCGAGGACGTCGGCGAGCCAGGCCTGCGGGTCGACATCGTTCATCTTGGCGCTGACGATCAGGCTGTAGAGAACGGCCGCGCGCTGTCCGCCGCGATCGGAACCGCAGAAGAGCCAGGACTTTCTGCCGAGAGCCATCTCGGGGTCATTCTGCCCATGTTGGGCAGGAGGTCGAGGTCCATTACCGTTGGCACCCGTATTTCGGACATCGGCTTCGCT
>NZ_JAMYKT010000047.1:0-22454 GCF_040317515.1 Mesorhizobium sp. M1428 | reverse complement strand
CGATCGAAGCAATGGCCTGCGGTACGCCGGTGGTTGCGTTCCGGCGTGGCGCCGTCCCGGAGATCATCGATGACGGTGTGTCCGGATGGATCGTGGATACGGTGGAGGAAGCTGTGGGCGCGCTCCGGCGCATAGACAGCCTCGATCGCGCACGAGTGCGGCAGACGTTCGAGAAGCGGTTCACGGTCGAGCGCATGTGCAGCGATTATGTGGCACTCTACCGAGCACTCACGAGCAGCACAGCACGCGCAGTTGCCCCCACAAACGAGCTCTCCAGAAATATCGCAATGGTGGCTGTGCCGGGCTGAGAACCGACTAATCCACATGCCGACCACTTAGGGTGACGTCAGGGCGCGTGCGGGGCCTTGTCGCCGGGCGTGGCGACTGCGCCAGAACCCTTGATCAGCAGCAAGCCTTCCCGGGGCTAATGCTTTCGCGAGCGGCGGCGCACTGCCGCCCGGTCCGGATTGACGCGCGATACTTTCGCTGCAAAGGTACTTTAACGACTTGTTTACCATGCGTCAGTCAGGGGTGGGGGAATTTGGAACGGTTTCTGGGCGTGAACCGCCTTAATTGGGATGATCGGGCCGAACTGCACTCGACCGACACAACGGGCAGCTACCACATCGAAAATGTGCTGGCCGGCGGATCCAATCTCTATGAGCTGGAAATGCGCGAGCTCGGCGATATCGCCGGCAAGGATATCGTCCACCTGCAGTGTCACATCGGTCTTGACACGATCAGCCTGAAGAATCTTGGCGCGGGCAGCGTGACCGGGCTCGACTTTTCACCGACGGCGATCGTGGCGGCGCGGGATTTTGCTGCGAAGGCAGGCACCGACGTGCGCTTCGTGGAGGCGCCACTGTTCGAGGCGGTGGAAGCGCTCGGCCGGACCTTTGACATCGCTTACGTTACCTGGGGTTCGGTAAACTGGCTGGACGACGTGTTCCGTTGGGCGCGGGTGGTTGCCGATCTCCTGCGACCCGGCGGCCGCCTCTATATGGCCGAGGGCCATCCATTGATGTTTCAGTGCGATCGAAAGGCCGCGGCCCTCGAATTGAAGCACGACTGGCGAACGCCGATAGCTCGGCCGCTCGCCTGGAACGAGGAACTGACCTACACCGGCGATGATCGCATCTTGAAGCATCCTCGATATTATGAGTGGATTCACCCGATCAGTGACGTGGTGAATGCGCTGATTTCAGCTGGTCTGACGCTCGATTTTCTCAATGAGCACGACACGGTTTCATGGCAGCACTTTTCATTTGCCGTACGGGCCGGCAAGGACATGTACGGCTTGCCCGAGAACTCTCCCAAGATACCGATGGCTTATTCCATTGGCGCGACGAAGCGCAGCGTCGGCAAGATACCATACCTTGTATCTCCCAAGTCGATTGAGGGGCACTAGTCCAGGTCCAACACGCTTGAGTACTCGGTTCGGAGCGCGTCGACGTGTGCAATTGCGCTCGCGCTCCTCGATCTTCCGAGCAAGCCTGATCTAGCTGGCCTCTCTGTGGTTCCGTTTCCACAGACGAACGCCTCGAGATGAGCAGGAAACGGCGGCCGGCCGCCGCTTCCTGCTCCCTTCCTCGCGAATGGTCGACAAACGCTGGATCGTCGGCACCAGCGCACCTCAATCGGTGGGGCCATGTCAGTGGAAGTCGGCGGCTGGCTCCAACCGCTCGGGCCTGCAACATCAGCAACGGTCGGAAAGTGCAAAAGCTCTAAGGAGCGTGAAGGTCAAATTAAACATTGAACGCTAATGTTCCTCATCGGGTCGACCCGGGAACCTGAAATGGCACTTGAGGAATCGCCTATTGGCTTTTTTCCGCGCTAGGTTCGGCGGCATCAAGGAGGTCGTCTTTTCGTCGGCAAATATTCCGGCGACGATCGCGCTTGTCGTCATTCTTATCAGCGCAGCGTTCGCGGAGCACCAGAACAAAGTCGTCTCGGACCAGGCCGTCCGTGCGGACGTGCTGACCAAGGTCAATCTCATCCGCGCCAAGCTCGAAGGCAATATCAACGGAAACCTTCAACTCGTGCGTGGATTGGTCGCTGCGGTCGTGACCGAACCCTATATGGGACAGCAACGCTTCGCCTCGCTGGCGAGCAATCTGTTTGGCGCCGACTCGCAATTGAACAATATTGCCGGCGCGCCCGATCTGGTCGTTTCCCTGATGTACCCGATGGAGGGTAATGAGCAGGCGATGGGCCTGGACTACCGCAAGAACGAGCGGCAGCGTGCGGCTGCGCTAAGGGCGCGAGATGAACGCAAGCTGGTGCTTGCCGGTCCCGTCGAGCTGAAGCAGGGAGGACAAGGCTTCATCGGCCGCTTTCCGGTTTTCGTGCCGAGCGCGGGCAACACGGAAAGGTTCTGGGGCATCATTTCCGCCGTTGTCGACGTGCAGCGCCTTTACAGAGCGAGCGGCATGCTTGACGGCGATCTCGGGATCGACGTCGCGCTGATCGGCAGGGACGCCCTTGGTCACCGTGGTGGTCAATTCTACGGCAATGAGGAGATCAGCAAAAGCGATCCGGTGACGGCTGACGTTTTGCTTCCTTCCGGCTCGTGGCAGCTGGCTGCCATTCCCAAGAATGGCTGGCCTTCGACGCCAAGTAACGCATGGTTGTTGCGCGCGATCATGGCGACGGCCGGGGCCTTGGTTGTGTTCCCCTTCCTGGTCACTGGTCGTCTGATAGGCGAAAGACAGCGCAATTATGCGGAATTGCGCCGATTGTCACGGCGCCTTGAACTCGCTCTGGAAGCTTCGGCTATCGGGGTTTGGGAACACGATCTCGCGACCAACGAGCTTACATGGGATGAACGCGTCAATGAAATATATGGCAAACCAGCGGGGGAGCACCGGGGCTACACAGACTGGGCGGGAGCGATCCATCCAGATGATCTGGCTGGCGCCAACGCAGATTTCGATAGGGCGGTGGCCAGCGGACGACCCTATTTGTCGGAGTACCGGATTGTGCGCCCGAATGGCGAAATCCGTCATGTCCGGTCCAAGGCGATCCTTTACCGTGCCACAAACGACACCCCAAAAATGATCGGCGCGGAATGGGATGTGACTGCCGACGTCCTGCTGAACAAGGATCTGGTTCGCGCAAAACAGCTGTCCGAGTCGAAAAATGCAGAACTCGAGTCAGCCAAGGCGCGCATAGAGCACATCGCGCTTCATGACTCGCTGACCGGCTTGCCCAACCGGCGTTACCTCGACCAGGTACTGGAAGACTACGCGGCAAACGCCAGGCGCTCAGGCGGGCATGCGGCACTGCTTCACATCGATCTGGATCGGTTCAAGCACATCAACGATACGCTGGGCCACGCCGCCGGTGACGCAATGTTGGTTCACGCGTCGACAGTCCTCAGATCGAAGGTCGGCGACGAGGGATTCGTCGCCCGCATCGGAGGAGACGAATTCATCGTTCTGTGCGTGGTACGCGACGATACCAAGCAACTGGCGCTGCTTGCCGGTCGAGTCATCAGCCAGATGCGCGAACCGGTCTACTATCAAGGCCATCGATGCCGTTTTGGCGTCAGCGTGGGTATAGCTGTCGACAACGGAAAAGATGTCGAAGCCAAACACCTGCTGGTGAACGCCGATATTGCGCTTTACCGAGCAAAGAGGCGTGGGCGCAATCGATACGAATTCTTCACCGACGCGATGCAAAGCGAAATCGTCGACACAAAGCGGATTGCCGACGAAATTCTCGGCGGCCTCGAGCGCAACGAGTTCATTCCGTTCTACCAGCCCCAATTTGACGCAAAGACGCTCGAAATCGTTGGGGTTGAGGCGCTTGCGAGGTGGCGACATCCAGTAAAGGGTATTTTGGCGCCCGACGTCTTCCTGAGGATTGCAGAAGAACTGAACGTCGTCTCGATCATCGATCAAGCCATATTGAAGCAATCGCTTTCGGATTTCGAAGAGTGGTCCGCGGCAAAACTTAACATTCCACGGGTGTCGGTCAATGTCTCGGCGAGGCGCCTTCAAGACGAAGAGCTCATCAAGAGCCTGCGAGAACAAAATATCAAGAAAGGAACAGTTTCGTTTGAGCTCGTTGAGTCGATTTTCCTGGACGAGAACGACGATCTTGTCACCTGGAACATCGAGCAGATAAAAGAACTGGGGATTGACATCGAAATAGACGATTTTGGTACCGGTTACGCTTCGATAGTCAGTTTGCTGAAGTTGCAGCCTCGCCGGCTGAAGATAGATCGGCAGCTGGTTACCCCAATCGTCAAATCGCCGCAGAGAAGGCAGGTTGTCTCGTCGATTATTGAAATCGGCAAGTCGTTGGGTATCGAGGTCGTGGCGGAAGGCGTCGAGACGATGCAGCACGCGCGGCTACTCGAGGGCCTGGGCTGCGACATATTGCAGGGTTATGCCTTTGGCCACGCGTTCGATTCCGCGGGACTTGAGACCTTTGTCCGATCGCGGCGCCTGCGCACGGCCAGCTGAGCCTCGGCGCCAGAGTTTGCCGACCCGATCCGCCTTGAGCGTCGCAGTACATCTGCGCAACAAAGCTGATAACAGCAAATCTCAGATCAGCAGCAGGCCCGTCATGCTGGAGTGGCCTTTCCTGCCGATGATGATGTGGTCGTGAACGGCAATGCCAAGCGGTTTGGCCGTCTCTATGATCAGCTTGGTCATCTCGATGTCGGCGCGCGACGGCGGCGGGTCGCCCGACGGATGGTTGTGGAGCAGTCTCCCCTCAGGACCCATCGCATTGAACTGACAGAATTGTCATGATTTGGAGAAATCGCTGGGGTTATGGGCCTGGGATCCGTAGTGCGTGAACCACGTGACCCTTCACGCTCCCTCACACCTTCATTCATCGAGAAATATCAGACGTCCAGCGAATGTTGCCGTGGTGCTTCTCCCCTCGGGACGTCGCCGAGTCGGCGTCCGGATATCGCGACGCAAGGTACATGGTCCGTCAAATTTCGGGCCAAGACTCTATGTTGGCGTGCATCGGGCACTGGTCCCCGGGACACGCCGCAAATTCGCAGAGGCGACAAAAATGGCTGACGCCGTATGCATCCGTCGCTAGTGGGCGCATTAGCTTTTCGAGAAGGGCGGTGAGTTGTTTTTCTTCAGCCGCGGTGAGGACCCCAAGATAGTCATTGACCGCCGCGCAACGTGCGACAAGAGCGGGCAATACGGCTTCGCGGCCGGCCGGAGTGACGTGGAGGTGCGTAGCACGCTTGTCTTCACCCTTGCGAGCTTCGACGAAACCCTGAGCCTCAAGCTTGTCGACCAGACGCACCGTCGCAGTGTGCGAGAGGTTTAGCGCCCGCGCGAGCTGCGCGTTGGTGATGCCCTCCCAAAAGCCCATGATGTTGAGCGCAGCTGAGGCAGAGTCGGTTTGGTTGGGGTGACTTTTGAGGGTCGCGTCCACGCGCTCAGCGATTTCGCCAGCGAAGGCGGCAAGCATATTGGCGGTTCTCAAACGTGTCATGGCGGCAGTCTTTATCATGAGGGGTTGACGGCGCTAGCAATTATATGACTTATTATGTGCGTGTAGCACGCACTTTTCAAGGGAAAAAGTCATGACAACTTTGCGGAAATGGACCCTGGAGGCAGGGCAGGTGGTAGCTCGATATAGCGTTGTCCTATTTTTCGTGTTGTTCGGAGTGGCGAAGTTCACTGCGGCCGAAGCGACTGCGATTCATCCGTTGCTTGTTCACAGCCCGTTCTTATTCTGGCTCCCCGGACTGCTTAATCAGCAACTGTCCTCGGACCTCATCGGCGTTGTGGAGATCGCCTTGGCTCTCATGATGGCCTCGCGTCCCTTTACCCCATGGGTCTCGGCAATTGGCAGTTACGGCATCGCTGCCTCGCTGGTGGTCACGCTGAGTTTCCTTGTCACCACGCCGCAACTCGACCCGGCGCTTGGCGCCTTCATCGTCAAGGACCTGACCCTTCTCGGGGTTGCGCTTTGGTCCGCTGGTGAGGCCTTGGAGGCCACAAAGCCGCGCGTGTCTTCGCTTTGAATGATAGCGGCGTAAGCAGCCAGGCAATCCGTCAGCGGACCTCAACAATCGGGAGATGGCAATGGGCACATCCGACACCACCGGCCTGCACTCGGGCCGAGCCACGCATCGCGAATGGATCGGCCTCGCCATCATAGCGCTGCCCTGCATACTCTACGCGATGGATCTGACCGTGCTGAACCTGGCCGTGCCATCGCTAAGCGCCGACCTCAAGCCCACGGCCGCGCAACTGCTCTGGATCGTGGACATCTACGGCTTCCTGGCGGCCGGGTCGCTCCTCATCATGGGAGCTCTTGGCGATCGCATCGGCCGGCGGAAGCTGCTGCTGATTGGATCTACGTCTTTCGGGCTCCTGTCGCTGGCCGCAGCCTTTGCGCGCAGTGCCGAGATGCTCATCCTGGCTCGGGCACTGCTCGGGATTGCTGGCGCAACGCTGGCGCCCTCGACGCTATCTCTCATCAGCAACATGTTCCGCTATGACCGTCAGCGGACCTTCGCTGTAAGCGTCTGGGTCGCGAGTTTCTCGTTTGGCGGCGCGATCGGCCCGGTCGTTGGTGGTCTGCTTCTATCACACTTCTGGTGGGGAGCCGTGTTTCTGGTGCCTCTCCCCATTACGGCGCTTCTGCTGATAGTCGGACCGGTATTGCTGCCCGAGCACAGGACCCCAAACGCCGGGCGACTTGATATCCTGAGTGCTGCCTTGTCTCTGGCAGCTGTGTTGCCGATCGTCTTCGGGATCAAGCTAGTTGCTGAGGGCGGCAGTGTCGTGTGGGCGGCATCCGCGGTCGCACTAGGCCTGTTGTTCGGAGTGGTGTTCGCGAGGCGGCAGATGAGCTTGCCCGATCCGCTGCTTGACTTGCGCCTGTTCAAGCGGCCGGCTGTGGTGGCGGCGCTCGGCATTAACGTCCTCGACTTCTTCGTTGGCTTCGGAATTCTCGTTCTTGTCGCCCAGTATCTCCAGTTGGTCTTGGGGCTAACCCCCCTGGAAGCGGGCCTCTGGAGCATCCCGGCCGGGCTCGGCTTCATCGTGGGATCATTGTTGACTTCGGCTGTGCTCAGGTTGATGCGGCCAGCTTATGTCCTCGGCTTCGGCCTGACGCTTGCTGCTGGCGGTCTCGCCCTGATGGCACACGCCGGGGAAATACACAGCTTGGTTCTGATTGTTCTGGGAAACGTGCTGTTCTCGATCGGCTCGGCTCCCGGAATTGCGATCGTCGCGGACCTCGTCGTAAGCGCGGCACCCAAGGAGCGATCCGGCGCTGCCTCGGCCCTTTCCGAGACGGCCTCCGAGTTCGGTGGCGCGCTAGGCATCGCCTTGCTTGGCAGTCTTGCCACCCTCCTTTATCGCTCTGCACTCGGCGTCACCATGCCCGCGGGTATTCCCGCCAACACAATAGAGACCGCGCTACGCGGTATTGGGGCAGCGAGCAGCCTTGCGCCAAGTCTCGGCGACGGCAGCGCGTTATTGTTGGCAGCGCAAAGCGCGTACACGAGCGCGGCGGACATCACGTTCTTGACTGCCGCGGGGATTGTGCTGCTGACGGCAATTGTCGCGGTGACAATGCTTCGGGGGCTGAAGACGCAGGGATAACGCCTCGCCTGGCCAAGTGCAGTATCGTCGCTTGTCTTCATCGTGCGCGCGCGATCGCGGTGATGCAGGCATTCTCGATCAAATCAGCAGCAGGCCCTTCATGCTGGAGTGGCCTTTCCTGCCGATGATGATGTGGTCGTGAACGGCAATGCCCAGCGGTTTGGCCGTCTCGATGATCAGCTTGGTCATCTCGATGTCGGCGCGCGATGGCGTCGGGTCTCCCGACGGATGGTTATGCGCCAGAATGATCGCCGTGGCAGAGAGCTCCAAGGCGCGCCTGACCACCTCGCGCGGATAGACCGGGGTGTGGTCGACGGTGCCGACCTGCTGGACTTCGTCGGCGATCAGCGCGTTTTTCTTGTCGAGGAACAGGATGCGGAACTGCTCGCGCTCCTCGAACGCCATCACCGACCGGCAGTATTCGAGAACCTGCGTCCAGGTCGACAACAGCTCGCGGCCGGCGATCTCGCCGCGCGCCATGCGCTGCGCCGTTGCCGCAACCACCTTGAGGTCGAGCGCCACCGCCGGGCCGATGCCCTTCACCTCCTGCAGGCGCTCGATGGGCGCGCCGAGGACCTCGGCCAATGTACCGAAGCGTGCCAGCAATGCCTTGGCGACCGGCTTGGTATCGGCGCGCGGGATTAGCCGAAACAATAAAAGCTCGAGCAGTTCATAGTCGGGGAGGGTGTTGGGACCGGCGGCGAAGCGCTCGCGCAAGCGGTCGCGATGGCCGAGATAATGTGGCTTGTCGGCGGCCACCGCCTTCGCGGGCGATCGCACCGGCCTTTCGGGAAAGAAGGCCCGCTCGTCGTCGTCACCATTCATGGCTGCCCCACCCAGCATTTACCGGGCAAGGTAACGCCCGATCTGCCAGACACTAGGCCCGCAGGCCGGGGCGGTCGAGGTTTTTTGGCGATAGCGTGAAGATCTCGCAGCCGGTCTCGGTGACGCCGATCGTGTGTTCGTACTGCGCCGACAGCGAACGGTCGCGCGTCACCGCGGTCCAGCCGTCCGACAGCACTTTCACATGCGGCCGGCCGAGATTGATCATCGGCTCGACGGTGAAGATCATGCCCGGCCGCATCTCGACGCCTTCGCTGGCGCTGCCGTAATGCAGGATATTCGGCGCGTCGTGAAACAGCCGGCCGACGCCATGGCCGCAGAAATCGCGCACCACCGAGCAACGCTCGGCTTCGGCGTAGGTCTGGATGGCGGCGCCGATGGCGCCGGTGCGCGCGCCCGGCTTGATTGCCGCGATGCCGCGCATCAGGCACTCATACGTGACTTCGAGCAGCCGCTCCGCGGCACGCTTGATCGTGCCCACCGGATACATACGCGAGGAGTCGCCATGCCAGCCGTCGAGGATATAGGTGACGTCGATATTGACGATGTCGCCATCCTTCAACGGCTTGTTGTCGGGTATGCCGTGACAGACGACGTGATTGATCGAGGTGCAGGATGATTTCGTGTAGCCGCGGTAGTTGAGCGTCGCCGGAAGCGCGCCGTGGTCCATGCCGAACTCGAAGACGAAGCGATCGATTGCTTCAGTAGTGACGCCGGGCGCCACCATCGGCACCAGTTCGTCGAGGCAGCGCGCGGTGAGATCGCAAGCCTTGCGCATGCCGACAAAACCTTCCTCGTCGTAAAGACGGATCTGGCCGGTGTTTCTGAGCGGTGCCGTGGCGGCGTCGAGATAGGTGACCATTTTTATCCGTCTTGCAGGGATGCGAGGCCTGGATGAGCCCCGCGAGAGAAATTCCCCCAGATTTGGCACTGGAAAGCGCAAGGTTCAAGGACGAACTGCCGCCGACAGCCGAAGACCGGCGATATTCACGCGTGAGGTATTCTCCTTGCCTGTTGCGGCCCACGCTTCGCCGGGTTCATTGGCTACCGTAGTGACGACACATTTTTAGGCAAGAAGCGGCCCAAGCGTTAAGCCGCCACCGCATTTTTTTTGCGACCAACGGCGTTGCTGCGGGGCGTCGGTTCGGGAGAGATCGAATGGACAGACTGCAATTCGAGGTGCCGGTGCGGATCGCGCCTGTGCCCGGCCAGCCGGTCGAGGAAATCTACAGTGTCGAGCAGGCGCTCGATTTCCTGCAAACGTGGCCGGTTCGCCGGAAGGGACCAACCTACCAGGCCGCGTTCAATGCCTGTTTTGGCGCCACGGTGGACATCGTCGAGACCGAAGACGCATGGCGGGCCTTCATGGCCTTTTGCCGGGTGAGCGGCCTGCTGGCCAGGGACATGATGGTTCCGCGCAAGCGCGGCGGCGAGGCGAGGGGACTGCGGGCGTAGAAAGCCTTCGACGTAATCCTCAGTCGTCTTCGCCCCTCCTTTGCCGACATCCCCATCGGAGTGGCGGGTCAAGCAAAGCTTGCGCAGCATCACGCTGGCGATAGACATATGCCAAGTTGAAATGCTGGTACGCCCAAGGGGAATCGAACCCCTGTTACCGCCGTGAAAGTCGTCGCTTTTGCCCTTTCCCGAATGCTCGTGAACGTGTATAACATATTGAAAGATATATGTTTATTCCACGGATATTCACGCCCGTTCATAAGCGTTCACGTCACGCTTATTAGGGAAAACTTGGGGGACGTTCTGAAATGGCTCGCACCGTCAGAGATGCTCGACTTGACACCAGGGCGGCACGAATTGCGCTGCCGATGCAAGACAAACCTCATTGGCGGATGATCGAGGAGGGCTTTCACGTCGGCTACCGGAAGGGCCCACGCGGCGGCAAATGGCAGGCTAGGATTTTTGTCGACGGCAAGTATGTCGAGAAAGCTATCGGGATTGCAGACGACACGGCGGATGCAGACGGCGCCATCATCCTTTCTTGGTCCCATGCGCAGGCAGAGGGCCGCGCGTGGCGAGAGAAGGCGCTGCGGGAGGCAAGGGGGCATGGCCGGGCAAAGGCCACCTACACGGTCTCAGACGCGCTCAGCGACTATCTGGCGGACTGCGAACAGCGCGGCAAGAAGGACATGCGAGGCGTCAAGCAAACCATCAAGGCGCGGATCGAACCCGCGCTTGGTTCGATCGAGGTAGATAGGCTCACCACAAAAAAAATCAAAGAGTGGCAGACCGATCTTTGGCAAACGGCTGCAAAGAACCGAGGCGGCAAAGAGATCGAGGGGGAGGGCGATCCGAGGGCCCGGAAGGTCACGGCTAACCGGATCCTAACGACCTTGAAAGCTGCTTTGAATCTCGCGTTCTCCGAAGAGCTTGTCGACAGTGATCTGGCCTGGCGGAAGGTCAAGCCATTCAAGAACGTCGAAATTGCGAGAATTCGCTACCTGTCCATTGATGAGCAGCGACGACTGGTAAACGCTTCCGAGCCAGAATTTAGGGCGCTAGTTCGTGGCGCATTGTTTACCGGCTGCAGGGTCTCCGAGCTTGCCCGGCTTCGGGTCAGCGACATCAATCTGGACGCGAACACCGTGCATGTCCTGATTTCCAAATCCGGCAAACCCCGCCATGTCGTATTGGGTGACGAGGGTGTTGAGTTCTTTAAGACGGCAATCGCGGGCAAACTCGGAGACGCCATCGTCTTTCCGTTTCGCGGTCGTGAATGGCAGAAGTCGGAGCATTTCCGGCCGATGGTCGACGCGTCGGATGCGGCTAAAATCACGCCGCGGCCTCGCTTCCACGATTTGAGACATACCCACGCCAGCGCGTTGGCCATGGCTGGAGTGCCTATGGGGGTTATCGCCACGCAGCTTGGCCACTCGGATACCAGAGTGACTGAACGCCATTATGCGCACTTGGCGCCATCGTATGTTGCCGACACTATCAGGGCCCATTTCCCGAAATTGGGCATCAGCGAAAAGAGCAACGTGACGGCAATGGCGGCGGCGCGGTGACACTGCCGTTCATTTCAACCTTGCGAGATTCATTGCCTCGCCATATATCTGTTCTCAAGCGCTTTGCGCTAAAAGGGTTCGCAACCTAGCGAACGGGCACCCAACCCAGAGAATCAATAGCGCCGTGGCAGCACGGCCTTTCTGGGAGATCACCGTGACGCGAAAACCAGCTTACACAATCGAAGAGCTTTTGCAGATTCACCCTGGTGGGCGAACGCGCCTGTACGACGCCATCAAAGCCGGACAACTTGTTGCTCGAAAGATCGGCCGTCAAACCATCGTCCTTGACGACGAGTACACGGCCTATCTGCAGGCGCTGCCGAAAATTGAACCGAAGCGTGAGCCGGTGCCATGACCGGCGCCGACGAACTATCCCGCCTCAGGGAACAGGCGATGAATGCGCGCTTGCGTCTGGAAAACCTCCTCAGTCAGCGTGAGGCCGGACAGCAGGGCGGCGGGCTGGTGCCTAAGCCAAGCGAGATCGACAAGGCTCGCGACCGCTTAGAAGCCGCCGAACGGCTTGTCGACGCCCATGTGCGCATTGGGGTGCGAGCATGACCACGAAAGACATTGTCGCGGCCATTACCCTGGCCCGCTGGTTGCTTGACGCGAAGGATCGGAGAGCGACTTTCTCCGCAATGCACCCCGCGGTGCGGGATCAAACGTCGTGCGATATCGACGATGGCGATTTGTACGAACTGGCGATGGCATTCGCTGGATTCGGCGCGATCGTACGTGGTGACTTCAAAGCCGTTCCCGTCTTCGGTGAAGGCACGTCGGCATGAGCGCCGCTGCGCCTGACATCGAGGCCTCGCCGGAGGGTGCGGCAGTTGAGACAGTTGACATTGCGTATGGTGATCGCTGGGCTTGGATTAAGGGCGTCATGTCACAGCCGAGTGACGCCCTGTCTGACGCTACGAAGAATGTCCTTTTCTGGATATTCGAACAGATGGATAAGAAAACCGGCATCACTGTGCGCAAGTATGCGACCTTGGCGACTTACGCAAACAAGAAGGAAAGCGGTATCAGGGGATGTATCTCAAAGGCCGTGAAGGCCGGTTGGCTTAAGTCCGAAGGAAAGGGCGGAATCATCTATGACGAAGCCGGTAAGGCGAGTGGAATCGCTAATCGCTTTTCCATGTCCGTACCTGCTACGGCCATAGCACGTATGAACGATGATACCTGCGATGAGACTGCCACCTACCTGCGATGGAACGGCGAACTACCTGCTATGAAACTGGCAGATACCTGCTACGGCCATAGCGGCAATACCCCTCTACCTTCCCCTTCTCTCTCCCCAAGAATCTCCCCTTCGCACGCAGCGGATGAGGCTAGACAAGATTCTCTCGATCGAGAGAAAGAGTTATCTTCAACGTCATCTCTCAAACATGAGATGGCCATGAAGACGGATAGCAAGGAAGCGCCACGGTCGAGCACTTCACCGACGGATAACGCGCGCGTGTTGCCGGTCGCTACGATAGAAATGCGTTCGGCCTGGGGCGATAGATGGCCTTCTGATGAGGCAATGGCTCTTAAGGCACCAACGATCGGTAACGCGCTGGCGAATGTCGCTGAGCAATGTTGGTTCGCCATGGGATACAATTTGACCGATTCCCGTGCCCGGAAAGATGAGACGGGACAGCCGCCATATGATTTCATCCGAGATCAGTTACGGCCAGAATGGGTTGAAGAGATCGCGCGCCAGATGGTGGCAGGTGGATTGAAAGTGACCACATTGGCGAATTTGATGGCCTATCTTGGATTCGAACCAAAGCAGGTAGGCGAAGTTTCGGAACGCGGGGAGCAAGTCGGATGAAGCGTAATCCGAACCAGTTAGACCTGTTCGATTGGCAGAAGAAGCCGGTTGTCATCCAACTGCCAATCGCTTGCTGGGGCCGCACCGCTTGGATTGGGTTAGCCGATGCATTTGTAAAGTTGCTGCTTAACCGGCCTGAAGAAGAAGCGAAATGGTGGCGCGGACTTGATCATCAAGCGGCACAGGATTTAAAAAAACACGGCGCGACCGATTCTGAGATTGCCACCGAAATTAGGAAGGCAAGGCACTACGTCACCATCAATCTATTGAAGGCTAATCACCTTCGCCGCCTCGGTTGACCTCGTAACGCGCCCGCGCGGTTGAACGCTAAAAATTGTCTTCACCCGCCGAAAGCGTGCGGCGTCATTGGGCTTTCCGTAGACACAAAATCTAGTGGCAGAAAATCTTTTACATCCAGGGCTTGCGTCGGTGACGAGTGCGAGTCATAAGCGACGAGAACGATATATCTGACGAATACGCCGAATCACCCGTCGTCCTGCCATCAGCAGCGGCGGGTTTTCTTTGTCCTGAACAGGCCAATCAATGAAGGACCGGTACTCTGCTTACGATGCAAGGCGCCGCGCTTCACAGCCGTGGCGGGCTTGGTATCGGACAAAGGAGTGGTTTGTCATTCGAGCTCGCCAGTTGAAGCGGGAGCCGTACTGCGCATTTTGTGCTCGGGCTGGCGTAAGGACGCCCGCTATCGTCGCCGACCACGTTGAGCGTCACCGCGGCGATCGGTTCCGATTCTTCAACGGGCGGCTTCAAAGCTTGTGCAAGGGTTGCCACGACAGCGCCAAACAGCGAGAGGAACACGCCGGCTACTCGAGCGACGTCGGCGCCGACGGGCTTCCGCTGGATCCGCGACATCCGTTCAATCGAAGTGCGTGACTGGGTCAAAACTCAATCAGCGCTACGCGCCAGATCCGGACGTTCAAGCTGCTTCTCGTCAAAGGGCATCAGTGTGCAGCTTGCTTCCACTCGCGATGGGTCAGCACAGCTTAATATCTCGATCGCCGGCGGAACGGTCGATTCCTCCATTTCCGGGGCGGAGGGTGTGCATATGCCCAAAGCCGGGCGTTTAGTCCGGTAGCCGCTCGCTCGCGCCTCAAATCGGCAGCAACCATTTCCATTATTTTTTGACTGGGAATGATCTGCGCCCGCTTCCGAGCCGCATCCAAGAACATACCCCGCGAAACTGCCGCGACTACGGCGTACCCCTCTGCACGCCCCGGCAACAAGCACCAGAGCAGGTCTCGATTTTTCTCCGACGTTTCGTTTGCTGTTCCGAAACCCTCGAAATCAAAGAAGACCGGCGCGGCGCAGTCGAGCCACGTAGAAGGGAAGCCTTCCTTTGGCCAAAACACAACGAAAAGGCTCTTCATGTGAGTGGGTCTAAAAGAGCTTCGAGCTTGAAGAAACCGGTATCGGTCCCTACTCAACCGCGTTCCGTCGACGACCCAAACCATGTTCCGATGGAACGCCTCGCGTGCAGCCATCTCTGGCGTAGGCAGGTGTGAGTGCTGGAACTCGATAACCAAGCCATTCTCGGTCCTGACATCCGCAATGTGCTTCTCCCCGGCATTGCCACGCCGGATCACTTCCTGCCACTCCGAGGGAAATTGATCCTTCCAAGCGCGATGCCACGGGGTTTCCGGCTCCCACCATGGATCGCAGTTCCTTTTACCGCGATGTGCCCAATGCCACACCCTATGTATTCCGCACTTTGCGATCATCGGCTGCGAGCAACCCGGGCAGCAACCGATCAATCCAGGCGAGGTCTCACACCGCACGCTATTCACCAATGCAAACCGCATGACCTTCTCCAATTGAGGTTAGGACCGCACGCCATCGCAGCAGCAGCCAGATTCTTTGTTTGGGAAGCTATGTCGGCAGCGCGGCCAGCCTAAGCTGGTGCTGTTTCTTCTTATCTTCGACGTGAGGGAGCGAGCCGTCGTCGGTTATCATGCGGCTGACCAAGGTGCCCGGCGCCGCTTTTTCTCAAAGCACAGGAAATAATAGCTGACCCACTAGTTCAGTCAAGTTTGTGATTCATCGCCAGACCGGCAGCTTCGCGGTTCCGAACTCGGTCGTTCGGCGTGATTGGGTTTTGACCCCCTAGACGATCCTGAAGGCGTTCTTGAAGTCCTCGTGCATGCCGACGTGCTTAGGCATTGGATAGAGGCCCTTTTCGCGCAACGCGTCGACGGTCTTGTGATGGCGCGCCGCCCGCGCGTCGTCGTACAGGATCTCCTCGTCTGGACAGTCGTCAATCCAGCCAACGAAGGCCTTCGCAGCTTCCCGCCCATGTGCGGCCGCAAGGCCGATGGCGACGTGGGCGGCTATCTGGTTAATCTGATCGCGATCCATCTTTCCGCCACTCGCAACGCATTGGTCGGACGACAGCCGGCGCAGCCGGACGAATGCCTTCCGGATGCCGATTGCCGCCTCTGTCTCCGGAAAGTCCATTCCGTCGACTCGGCACTGGCGGCGGAACTTGCTCGCTGCGTCTTCGGCGGTTTCCGGGATAAGGCCGATCACCACTATAACGGCGATCACTGCAACGACGATCATCGGGCCGTATTCAAGCATCGGAGTTGGTCCCCTGGTGCAGTTCTCGGGGGCAGCCTAGGTCCGAACAGCAGTCGCGTCAACCATAACCTATTGAAAACAAAAGGGAAGTTGGCGACTTCAGGCGTCGACGCTTCCCTGTCTGAGGGGCGGGGCGGGTCAAAAGTCGCCAGCTTTTTTGCCGCTTAGACCGGCGTGCCTCTTCAACACAGAGTTAGTTTTCGGTTTTCGTTAGTTTTCACCATTGGGGCGCCACTCCTTAGAGGCCCCTGCGATCGAGCCGTTAGCGGAAGTCAACCTCCCCGGCGCTCCATGCCCGTGCGGGCTTTGGAGGGGTCAAGGTCGACGCGATCGAGGGCGGGCGGTCACGACATGATCGCCCGCCATATAATTTCAGTGAGGTTTCGGCATGCGCTTGCGCGGACCGGGCGCGGCTCGCCAGCGCCTTGCAAAAGAGCAGGCTGCAGAAACCAAGCGGCGCCTGCCTTGGAAAAAGAAGGGCCTCTCTCGCGCGGAGCGGATGATCGCTTTCCTTCAGTGGCTCCCCGTCACCAAGGGCATCCGCCGCGGCAAGAAAATGCGGCTGTTGCCATCACAGCGGGAATTCATCGAAAACGTCTTTGCGACCAACAAGGGCGGAAAACGCAAGGTCTCACTCGCCATTCTCAGCCAGCCGAAAGGCAACGGTAAAACTGGCTTGATTGCCGGGATCTGCCTGGCGGCGCTTCTGGGTCCGGAGTCCGAAGAGCGTGGTGCCGTGTTTTCGGCGTCCATCGATCGCGGCAAGGCGGGACTGATTTTCGATGAAATGAAGGCGACAATCCTTCGCGTCCCGGAATTTGCCGCCCGGGTGAACATAGTCGACTTCCACAAAAAGATTCACGTACTCGAGGGGGACGGGCTCGATTCCGTTTACGAGGCTCTATCTGCGGACGCTCGCCGCTCACAGGGTCTCTCTCCGACGTTGTGGGCCTACGACGAGCTCGGGGAAGCGCCAGACGGCGCGCTCCTCAGCGTGTTGATGGAATCGGAAGGCAAGCGAGACGAAACGCTCGGCATCGTCCTTTCGACCCAAAACGATAGTGACGACCATCCACTCTCCAGGTTGATTGACGACGCACTGACCGGCACTGATCCTTCCACCTACCTCCAGCTTCACTCCGCGCCGGAAGACGCGGACCCATTCAGTGACGAGACGATTAAGGCCTGCAATCCTGCCTACGGCCATTTCCTCGACCTTGCGGCGCTTCAGAAATCCCGCGACCGCGCCCGGCGCATGCCGGCGTTCGAGAGTTCATATCGGCGCCTGCGGCTAAACCAGCGCGCCGACGCCAATCCGGAAAGCCGGATCGTGACGCTTCCCGTCTGGAAGCAGAATGCCGGCCTGGTCGATCGGGCCGCATTGAAAGGCCGTGCCTGCTTCGGCGGCCTGGATCTGAGTGGCAAGAATGACCTCACAGCCCTAGTCCTGTGCTTCCCGTCGGACGATCCGGATCCGACATTCGACGTATTGCCATTTTTCTGGACGCCTCAGGGTCAACTTGAAGCTCGTCGGCCCGCCGAACAGGAGAGGTTCCGGCGGTGGATCGGCGAAGGCCATATGGCCGCAATACCAGGCCCGACTATTCGCTACAGCTTCGTTGCTGCCGAACTGGCGAAACTCGCCAAGGAATTCGACATCAAATCGATCGGCTTCGACACGTATCGCGTTGACGATCTCAAGGGTGACCTGGCTGACATTGCCTGTGAGATACCGCTCGAACCGTTCCGGCAGGGCTTCGTCAGCATGGGCCCGGCCGTAGAGCGTTTCGCAGAACTCGCCCTGTCCGGGAAGCTTCGACACGCGGGACACCCCGTTTTGACTGCTGCAGTAGCCGGCGCAATCACAGTCAGCGACGCCGCGGGCAACCTGAAGATCAACAAAGAAAAATCAAACGGCCGGGGCACGGTTCGCGTGGACGGCGCCGTTGCGCTCGCCATGGCGTTGCAGGTCGCCAATCGCTTCGAGCCTCCACCGGTGAAGCCTTCGCTGAAGGGCTTCCTAAGAAACCCCGTCATGGTGATCTAATGAATTTCAAATCTTGGATTGGCCGGCGCTTCGGCCTCCCCGACACGGCGCCCTGGTCGTATTTCTATGGGGGCGCCAGCGCTGCCGGGAAGGCCGTCACCGACAATACAGCGATGCAACTGGCAACTGTGTGGTCTTGCGTCCGCCTCAACTCTGAGGCCGCCTCTTGCCTGCCGTTGCAGGTCTTCGAAAAGGACGGTCGCGGCGGCCGCAATCCTATCGATCACCCGTTGGCAGAAATCATCGGCGATAGTCCGAACTCCGATCAGACCGCATTCGAGTTCTGGGGCGCCATGGTCGCCTGGCTGATGGTGCGGGGTAATAGCTTTGCGGAGATCGTCAAACTTGGTGACCGTATCACGGCGTTGAATCTGCTTCCGGCCGACCAGGTGAATGTTTCTCGAGAGGCGGGCGAGCTCCGCTACAAATTCACCGATCGCGGCAAACAGGTCGATCTTCCGGCTGAATCAGTCCTCCACATTCGCGGATTCGGTTTCGGCGGGGACTGCGGCCTCTCACCGATCAGATTCGGCGTTCAGACATTCGGCAGCGCGATCGCCTCCGACGAAGCGGCGGGGAAAATCTTCGGATCCGGATTAATGCCCTCGGGCATCCTCACCACTGCAGCCGAAATCTCAGAGGAACAACGTCCTCAGCTTGAATCGATCATGGCGAAGTACGCCGGCTCCACCAATGCCGGCAAGCTCATGATCTTGGAAGCGGGGTTGAAGTTCGAACAACTCTCCTTAGCACCTGAAGACATGCAGATGTTGGAGACCCGCCGCTTCAACGTCGAAGAAATCTGCAGATGGTTCGGCGTGCCGCCGGTTGTGATCGGCCATGCTGCGCAGGGCGTGACCGCTTGGGGAACCGGTATCGAGCAATTGCTTTTGCAGTGGCTGACAACTGGACTGAACCCGGTGCTCACGCGGATAGAAAAGCGTATCGCCAAGCAACTGATTGGCCCTGGCGAGCGCCGGCGCATTTATCCGGAGTTCAACCGCGAAGCCCTGTTGCAGGCCGACAGCGTGGCTAAGGCGTCGTTCCTGTCGACCATGGTCCAGAACGCTCTCATGAGCCGCAACGAGGCCCGGGCGAAGCTCAATCTGCCTCACGCCGGCAGTGTCGCCGATGCCCTGACCGCGCAAACCAATCTGGCGCCACTGGACAGGCTTGGAGGCGACAACACCGCCGCGGCGAAGGCCGCTTTTCGGTCCTGGCTTGGCATCGAGGAAAACAAGAATGTCGATTAAAATTCGCGACTTCGACCTGTCCATCAAAGCCGTCAAAGATGACGGCTTTTTTTCTGGCTACGGTTCGGTGTTCGGCGTCGTGGACACCTACAATGAGGTCGTCGCGCCTGGTGCATTCGCTGCCACGTTGACGGACCGGAAGGCACGCAATCGACCGGTCCCGATCCTTTGGCAACACCGAACCGACTCCCCGCTCGGGACGTACTCCAAGGTCGAGGAAGACGACAAAGGTCTCTATGTCGAGGGCCGGCTGCTGACCGCCGATGTCGCAAAAGCCCGGGAAGCCCACGCGCTCATGAAGGCGGGCGCCGTCACCGGACTGTCGATCGGGTTTTGGCTAAGGGAATCTTCTTACGACGAAAAGACCGGCGTTCACACGCTGACTCGAGTCGACCTCGAGGAGGTGTCTATCGTCACCATGCCGGCGAATGACGATGCAAGAATTGACGCGATCAAGATGAAGCTCGCTCACGGCGGGCTCCCCACACTTCCCGAGTTCGAGAGACTTCTGCGAGAGGCAGGATTCTCACGTTCCCAGTCCGCGGTGATCGCCAACCGCGGACTGAAGCATTTGCTGAGCGAGTCAGCAGACCCGGCGAATGCAATGGCCGCCAGTGACCTTGTGAAGGCGCTGCAGGGCTTCTCTCTTCCCCCAATCTGAGGACAAGAAAATGACAAAACATTACCCGGCCGGCGAGTTTCGCCGGAAGGCGGTCGGCGATCGCCTTGAGGATCAGAACGAGTTCAAGAGCGTGATGGACGCGCTCAAGGCGCGCGACACTGAAATCCAGACCTTTGCCACCAAGGCGAGCGAGGAAATAAAGACGCACGGCAAGGTTCTGGACGAAACAAAGGCGGCGCTCACCAAGCTTTCGACTGATGGCGCCAGCCTTCAGGATCGTCTCCTCCAAGTCGAACAGAAGCTGTCTCGTCGCAGCTTCGGCGACACTCCTGCAAAGTCGATCGGCGAACAACTGACCGAGACCGACGATTTCAAGACGCTACAGAGCAAGGGACGCGGCACCGCGCGCCTGAACCTCAAGGCAGCGGCGATCACCTCTGCGACGACCGACGCCGCTGGCTCCGCCGGCGATCTCATCCGGCCGGATCGTGCGCCTGGCATCATCACGCCGGCCGTGCGCGAACTGACGATCCGTGACCTTCTCCTGCCCGGCCGCACGTCTTCCAATGCGATCGAATTCATGCAGGAAACCGGCTTCACCAACAACGCGGCGCCCGTTGCGGAAGGCGCTGCAAAGCCGCAGTCGGATCTGAAGTTCGAACTCGTCACGACCAACGTTCGCACCATCGCGCATTGGTTCGCAGCCTCGAAGCAGGTTTTGGCCGACGTCCCGATGTTGATGAGTTACATCGACGGCCGGGCGACCTTCGGCCTGAAGTACGTGGAGGAGAACCAGCTTCTTGCCGGCGACGGCACGGGGCAGAACCTTCACGGCATCATTCCGCAGGCGACGGCGTTCTCTCAGTCGACGCTCAGCAATGGGGTTACTGACACGCGGATTGACACGATCCGCCGCGCCAGTCTTCAGGTTCGAAACGCGGAATATCGTCCGACTTTCGTAGTGCTCAACCCGAACGACTGGGCGGCGATCGAACTGACGAAGGACGACGATCACCGCTATATCTGGATCCAGGTGCAGACGGGCGGCACCATGCAACTGTGGCGTCTTGCCGTTGTCGAAACGACTGCCATTACCTCGGGTGAATTCCTGGTCGGCGCCACCATGGGCGCGCAGGTTTTCGATCGCGAAGACGCCGCGGTGGAGGTCTCCACCGACCACGACGATTTCTTCGTCCGAAACCTCGTCGCTATCCGTGCCGAAGAGCGGCTCGCCCTTGCGGTGAACCGGCCGGAGTCGTTCGTGCACGGCTATTTCGACTTGGGCGCTTCTCCGTCACTCAACGCCTAATCAGGCGCACCCATTGACCTAGAGGGCGGCTTCAGAGCCGCCCTTTCCTCTTTGCGAGAGTCGACATGAACCTTGTGCTCGAAACCCCGCCGGAATCCCTTGCCGACCTGATTTTGCGGCAGGTATGCGATCACCTTCGCGTCGAATTTGGCGGTTCCCTACCGACCGACAAGGCCTACATTCTGTCGTGCATCCGCGCGGCAGTCTCGCGCCTGGACGGGAACAAGGGGCGGCTTGGGCGCTGCCTGCTTACGCAAGAGTGGACGCTCTACCTCGATTGCTTTCCAACATGCATCGAGCTCCCCCTTCCGCCACTGCAGGAGGTTATTCACCTCAAATATCTCGATACCGACGGGGATCTGCAAACGTTGGATCCGTCGGCATATCGCGTCTCTGGCGCCGGTTCCTGGCGGCCTGAAATCGCCCCGGCCTATGGCGAGACCTGGCCTGATAGCCGCTTTGTTGCTGACGCTGTGCAGGTTCGCTTTCGCGCCGGCTATGGCGATAGCGAAGAGAACGTTCCGCCGCCAATTCTCCAAGCGATCAACGTCATGGCTGCTCACTTCTACGAACAACGCCAGCCAATAGCGTTCAGCACGCCGCACGAAATCCCGCTCCTGGCCTGCGGTCTGATCGCGCCATTTCGCATCTATCGGTGAGCCCCATGCGCATCGGCACCATGAACCGGCGCCTTCTCATCCTTCGGCGCGTTGAGACCGGAACCGATTTGCTGAACTCGCCTGTGTTTGAGTGGCAAACGTGGCGCACCGTTTGGGCTGAGAAAATCCAGAAAAAAGAAGACGAGCGTTTCGCGCCTGATCAGCATCAGCGCTACGCCGTGCGCCTGGTCATCTTCCGCATCCGCTATCTCGCCGACATCTCCGAAGTGGACCGCGTCGAGTGCGAGGGAGTGACTTACGACATCAAGGGACTGCGCGAGCTTGGCTTCCGAGAGGGAACCGAGATCACAGCGGAATTCAAGTCTTAAGCCATCATGGAGAAGACGGCGGCGCAACGCCCGATCTTTGGAGGCGATAAGCGAAAACACATCGTCAGCCAAATGATGGACGTCCTGGCCGACTGGCGTCTAAGTCCGTTCGAGAACGAGGGGGCATGTCGTGCAGGACTCCGTTCTGCATTGTGCCTTGAGGGCCATTCATGGCAGCGCGCGGATGATGAAGCCGCCGCGATCATTGAAACATGTCTGCGAGGTCACCAGCGCCCCACCTGGCAGCAGGGTCAACCTGAAGGCGCCGACCGAGAAAACTGCCGTAAGCGCTGTTGTGGGACCACCTTTCGGGAGTGGTCGCGATCTGTGAGGTTGCCGATTCTGTATTGGGATCGGAGATCGGCT
>NZ_JAMYKT010000046.1:0-23437 GCF_040317515.1 Mesorhizobium sp. M1428 | reverse complement strand
AGCCTGCCGCACGGCGATCGTGGCCGCTGCGACGCCACTTGGCGCCGTCAATGTCCACGCGGTAAGCGCAGGCGCCTTGCGTCAACTTCGGGGTGCACTCACGGCGCCGATCGAGGTGCGAATGGACTATGCAAGAAAAGGCGGCATCGAAGTCCGGCAGGCGCAAGTCAGTTGTCGTCTCGATGCATCGGGCAGGGTCACTGCTATAACATAGCGCCAAGCCTTGATTTGCCAGCCTGCGCACAACGACAGCGGCACGATCGGCTTTCCATCTACAAGGCGGCCTTCTTCGGCGATGGCGGAGGTGGGCACGCTGACCTTCATGGTCGCCCTTGTCCCATCGCCCCTCGCGGAATTTCGGGCAACCTCGCCTTCGGCGCCTCCAAGACGTATTGCAAAGATACCGTGCGCCACTTACGCCGCGCTCGAGAAGTGACGGTCCTACGGTGCGGCGGGCGGCGGCGGCGCGCTCGGCAAAAGGGGGTCAGGTGACCGTCATGACCCAATGACAATGGCGCTCAACTCGAAATGCATAGAATGAAGTTCAGCCGCGAGTTCAAGCTCAAGGCGGCGAGATAGGTGAAGGATCGAGGTGTTGCGTCGCCCAGCTGCGCACAAATCGGTGCGCGATCTATCGGGTGATCCGCCGATGCGTTTCCTGGCCACGCCAAATGAAACCCGAACAGCTGGAGATTGACCGATTGCGCAAGGAAGTCGCGAAACCGAGGGCGGAGCGCGAAATCTTACAAAGCGGCAGCCTACTTCGCGAGCGAAGTGATACGAGATTCGCTTTCATCGTGGGGAGTCACGCTCGCCGGGCGCAAGATCTTCATGCTGCAATGCCGGACCAATGCCGGCGTCCGCCGTAAGCCCGCGATCCGGAAGTCCGGTGCGGTCGAGGAAGCTCGAAAATCGCCAAGGACAGGGTACTTCCCGGTCGATCGCGGTGAACTTGAGCTTCGAGGACAGGTCAACCACTTCGACGAGAGCGCCCAAAAGGTGTTGGCGAGGCTGCTGGGCTATTTGCTGTCGACGCTGAATTTGGCGGCATGTTAGTCGGTGCTGCTGGCCGGCGCCCGTTTGGGAGCTTGGGGGCGGGGAGGCGCCGGCCGAGCGGACATCAGGTCCGCCGCCTGGAGAGTTTAACAGCGGCCACGCCCGCGCCTATGGCGTTATCGCGGAAGGCCGGACGGCAGCAGGTCACTGCACGACCTCACACGCCGGTCCGTCTGCGCTTACGATCGGCTGTCACAGCACGAACTGACTACGGCTTTGCAACCACGGCGCATCAATGAGCGCCGCTAAGTAAGCAGCGCCCCTTCTTGTAAATGACAGCCCCATGCGATCCTACCAGACTTGCCGATCGTACCAGTCGTCAATATCCTGCCGAACACGGTCCTTTTCGATACCATATCGTTCCTGGATCTTGCCTTCGAGCTGATCGCGATTGCCAGCGATGCGATCAAGATCATCATCGGTAAGTTTGCCCCACTGTTCCTTGATCTTACCCTTGACCTGCTTCCAGTTTCCTTCGACCCGATTCCAGTCCATGACTTATCCTCCATTGTTTTACACAAGGCGAAACGGTCGTCGGGCCTGGGAGTTCCGGGACGAAGATCTCCGATGTTCACATCTCCAGTTGGGCAGTGACGGCGCCCATTAGGAGATGGTGGGCCTTTTGGGGACGCGTCGACCTCCCCGACGAAGGCTCTTTTCTACACATGGACAGGCGATGCGGCGCCGTAGGTGAACGCAAACACCGAGCGGAGCGTGACATGTTGAGCGAGAGGAGCACGGCTGTCCCACGCAAGATCATCCATGTCGAAATAGCCCTCCCTGGCTTCGGGCCGCTAGGCCCGCCCCGCGATTGCGACATGCCGGATCCGAATAGATGGGCCATTCAATACCCCTGCCTGGGAGCTGGCTCCATGCCACGCGCGTCGCCGGATTGAACCGGAAGAGTCCGGCCGCGTTGTCTGGTGACTGGAATGGCAATTGTTGGAGATAAAAAATGGCGAACACTGGCACAACGCGTGGACGCAACCAGGACCGGGCAAGGGTCGCTGGTGGGCAGGGCCATGAGATGAGGTATGAGGCGAGCAAGACCGGCGCCAGCAAAGCTGACGTCAAGTCGGCGGTGAAGTCGGTCGGCAACAGTCGCAAGAAGGTCGAAGACAAGCTGGGCAGGAAGTGACCCTCGCCCCCACAAGACGCCAGCGACAGTGGCGATATCAAGAGCTCGAGGTTCAGCGCGGAGGATAGGCCAAATTGCCCTATGACCGACTGCCGGGAGGTTCTCATGAGAGGGCATGCACATGACCCGCATCGCCACCTTCAATGTGAACGGTGTCAACGGCCGACTGCCTGTGCTCCTGAAGTGGTTGCACGAAAGCGGCTGCGACATCGTGTGCCTGCAGGAATTGAAGACGTCGGACGACAAGTTTCCTGCCGAAGCGATCAGGGAGGCGGGTTACGGCGCGATCTGGCACGGCCAGAAATCCTACAATGGTGTCGCAATCCTCGCCCGCGGGATCGAGCCGGTGGAACGTCGACGCGGCCTGCCCGGGGATCCTGACGATACCCACAGCCGCTATATTGAGGCCGACGTGAATGGGATCATCGTGGGCTGTCTCTACCTGCCCAATGGCAATCCTGCGCCCGGCCCAAAGTTCGACTACAAGCTGCGCTGGTTCGATCGTCTCATCAGCTACGGCCAGCATTTGCTCCAAAACCGGGCGCCAAGCGTTCTGTGCGGCGACTTTAACGTCGTTCCGACCCCCGTCGACGCCGTGGTGCCGAGCCGATGGCTGGGCGATGCGGTCTATTTCCCGCAGAGCAGGCAAGCCTATGCCAAAATGCTCCAAGCTGGCTGGATAGATGCCGTGCGGCGCATCCATCCGGAGAAGGGCATCTACACCTATTGGAATTTCTCCTACCGTGGTGGCTACGATCGGAGTTCCGGTCTGCGAATGGACCATCTCCTGGTGAGCCCCTCTGCCTCCCACCGGCTGCGCGATGCTGGCGTGGATGTCGAGCTTCGCGGGTGGGAGAAGCCAAGCGACCATGCGCCGGCCTGGATCGAGCTCAATTGACTGGGAGGAATGCAGATGGTCGAATTGGATGAAACGTCGATCAACAAAAATCTCTTTGTGTGTGGCCGGCGGGAGGAGCCGAGCGGGGGCACCGCCAAACACAATGACCTGGAGGCAGCTCCGCTCCTGCTGCACCAGGATCATCCACTATATGCGTTCGCCGACATGCCACTGAACAGGCTTTGGAACATCGGGGAGATATTCCTCGGCTGCCAAGCCGCGGATGGCAAGGAAGCAAGGGTCGTGTCTGGTCTGGACCAGTCCAAGGTGCAGAGCACTGCCAGGAAAGCGGTCCGGCATTGACGAAATTGGACCAAGGCCTGCGGTTTGGACCGCTTCGTGAGCGCTGGGTCCACCTTTGCGTCGACATGCAACGGATGTTTGCCGAAACGACGGAGTGGCACACGCCGTGGATGGGGCGCGTATTGCCCAATGTCGTCGCCCTCGTCGAACTTGACCCCGCGCGGACGATCTTCACCCGGTTTATTCCCCCTCAATCTCCTATCGACGCCGGCGGCGCCTGGAGACGCTACTATCAAAAGTGGGAGACGATGACCCGTGATAGGCTTGATCCTCAGTTGATTGATCTTGTTCCGGAACTGGCGCGGTTCGTGCCGCCCGCTTTGTTGGAGGACAAACCTGTCATGTCGGCCTGGCACGGGTCACTGCATGCTCGCCTGCGGTCTGCGGGAATTGATTCACTGATCGTCTCGGGCGCGGAGACGGAGGTCTGTGTGCTCGCCTGTGTGATGGGAGCCATCGATTTCGGCTACCGGGTGATCATCGTCGCCGACGCGGTATGTTCCGGAGCTGACTCGACGCACGATGCCATGCTGGCGATCTATGAAAGCCGCTACGGCATGCAGGTCGAGACAGTGACCACCGCCGACCTCTTGGCCGCTCGACTGGACGGAATGTTGTGACATCGAGAGCACCCTTGCGCATGGCAGAACAGGAAATGATTATCGACGCGTGGCGTCACGACGAGCTTCGATGTCGGGCTGGAAGCGCGCCGGCGCATGGACTTTCTCAGCACCAGCACATCCTTATGGGGCGCTTCTTAACGTGTCGCGAGCGGATGGGGCAGGCGCGGTATTGACCGACTAGGGGACGGGAGCTTGATGTCGCCCACTGACAGAAGGCGACCGCCCGCTGTGGCGGGACAATCATGTCCCCGTCCCGTTGTCTCCGCTTCGCCAAGCAGTCAGTGCTGGCGAGGGAAATCGCGCCGGCGCCGGCGATGGCTAGGATAAACATCCGGCCGGCGATAGCGAGATCCTTTTCGAAATGCAGCAATTCGTTCTGGCTGGCGAAATTCGTGTGGAATAGGGCGGCCGTTGCCAGGCAGAACAGTCCAAGGCAAACCGCGCCCAGGCGGGTCAGGAAGCCCAAGCCTACGGCAAGCCCAACTCCCAGCTGAAGCGCTATGGTGCCGATTAGAAGCGGCGAGCTGACACCGAGTGCCGCCATGGCTTTCGCGGCACTTCGAAGTGGCTCGCTAGCAGCAGTGACAGGAGCAGCCGACCAACCAAAAGGGTCAAGTCGCGAAGGTGTAACTTTGAGGCGATTTGTGATGTTCTCACGATTGGCTCCAGCAAGAATGGAAGTGGCAGGCGCTTTGCAGCGCCTGTCTAATTTACTTTGTCACTTTGGTGTCGATGGCCTTTTGCAGGTCCGCGCGCTCCTCACATCCGGCCGGGCACAACTGCGTCAGCGACGCTAGCTGCTCCCTGGCCTTGGCCATATCGCCGGTCGCGACATACAGCTCGCCGAGGTACTCGCGCGCGGCCTTATGGTCCGGCTTCAGTTCGAGCGCCTTGTTGTAGTAAGTTAGCGCCGTCTCGTAGTCGCCGGTCTTGCGCAACGTGAAGCCGAGCAGGTTGTAGAAGTCGGCCTGTTGGGTGTCTTGCGCAAGGTCGCGAAGGTCGGCCAGCGCGCCCGTATAGTTCTTGGCCTCGATCTTGGCTTTGATGCCGGTGAGGTCCGGTGCGTCGTCGCCTTCGATGTTGTCCACGGCATAGGCCGGCACGATGACGGCGACGGGCACGACGGTCAGGACCGTCAGGGCACCTAAGAGCCCGAAAAGGGCAGGTTTCCCGAAAATTTTGTGGTTCATTGTCTCTCTCGCTTTCTTGTGCTCCCGTTCAGATCTGCACGGGGGTGAAGCCATAGGCGTTGCCGTCCTTGACGAAGGTGCCGGTGCCAGGGAAGGGGAAATGCGAACCTGAGATCCGGATGTCATCGGCAATCACGCGATCGATCAACTTGTGCCGCGTGGCGATCGCCGTCGGCCCGTCCTGGTCGTAGCTGCCTTGCCATTCCGGATGCGGCGCCAGCAGCGCCGGCACATATATGGTGTCGGCCGAAATCATCATCTGTTCCTTGCCGGAGTTCGCCAGATACACCGAGTGGCCGGGCGTATGGCCGGGCGCGGCGATGATCTGGACGCCGGGCACGACTTCGGCCCCATCCTCGACCAGTCTCCAGTTCTTCCATTTCGGGAAGTTCTCGGCGATGCGCTTGCCGGCCGGCTTGCGCCCTTCGGGCAGTTTTGCAAGGCGGGCAGGGTCGGTCCACCAATTGTATTCCGTTGCGTTGACGATGAGCTCGGCGTTCGGAAAGACCGGCGCGCTGGTGCGCTTTTCCATCAGGCCCCAGACGTGGTCGGGATGGAAATGCGAGATCATGATCGTGTCGATCGTCTGGTAGTCGATGCCGGCGGCTGCCATGTTGGCCGGCAGATGGGTGGCATTGGTCTGCCATTGGCCAACGCCCGAGCCGGCATCCATCATGATCAGCCTGCCGTTCATCTTGAGGACGACGACGGTGAGCGGGATAGGCATGAAGTCCGTCGTCAGGCCGGCCTTGGCAAGCGCTGCCTTGGTGTCCTCGACCGAGACATCCTTGATGAAGGCCGGGTTGTGCGGCTTGCGCCAGATGCCGTCATAGATGGCGGTAATCTCGATATCGCCTACTTTATATTTGTAGAAGCCAACGGCCGGCTCGACCGGCGTTTCGGCGAATGCGGGACGGGTGAATTCCAGCTTTCCGGCAAGGCCGAAGGCGGCAGCGGCGGCAGCGGATCCAAGCAGTGCGCGGCGTGTCATGTTGATCATGGTGGTCTCCTGTGGGAAGCGGTGATTTCCAGGGATGACGGAGCGCCCCTGGCCCTCCGTCCCTGAATGCGGATTCGACCTCAGTTACCCCAGATGCCCTGCCCGGGTTCGTCCGCGTCAGACTTCGTGGTCAGCTTGAGCTTGTGCTGAGCCATGGCCGGCTTTTGGATCGAAGCCGTGTCAGACTTGTCGACATTGGCCACCGGCTGGTTGGCATTATTCGAGCCATAATGGTCGCTGTCGGCGAAAGCGCTGCTCGTGGCAACGAGGATGGCGGCAGCGGTAAGGGCGATCTTTCTCATGTCGATAATTCCTGGTTTCGAGAGTTGAGATGTTTTGGAGTTGATTGACGGACCGCGATCAGCGGCCCCAGATGCCGTCGCGGTTGTGCTGGGCGATAACGTCCTGAACAGTCATCTGACTCGGCCCGGTCGTCACCTTGGTGTCGACCCCGTTCTGGCGCCCGATGTCGGAGGCCTGGATGGAAGCGGTATAGCTATGGTCGACAGTCGCGGCCGGCTGGTTGGCGCTGTTCGAGCCGTAATGGTCGCTGCCGGCAAATGCAGTGCCTGTTACGAGCAGCATGGAGAGTGCAGCGAATGTGATTCTGTTCATTTCGAGGTGTCCTTGTTTTGTCGTTGAAATGCGTGCGGAGAACGGCCCCGCTACACAGCAAGACCCGGCGGGGCTTCGCTTTATTCCCGAGCTGCCACGGAATTGTCTTGGACGGCAGAAATCCAGCGGCTGGCGGGCCTGGACTATGCTGGCGGGCGCGACCCGAATACGCGGGCGATGGGATGGATGAAATGAACTGGCGAGCGCCTTCCGGAGCGCCGCACTCGGCTGGGAGTTTAGGTCAAGCCGAGAGATCAATCGCGAGCATGCGCCTCGCGTCCGAAATGGGTATGATTGGGCCGGTGGGCCCGTCAGCTTCGGGCGCGTGGGACCTGCGGCTACCACGGCGGCGCATTGCACGTGTGTTCTGGAAAGACGGAAATCAGCCGGTCACGGCGGCAGCGCGGAAGCGCGCCACGAAATCGTCGAGTTCGGGCCGCTCCATGTCGGAGATCGCCCAATAGGAGAACGCGCCGTCGCTCCATTGCACCAGCGAGAAGCCGCCCTCCGAAAGATCGACCGGCTCGGTTACCGCCCCGCCATTTTGAGGCTCGGCGACAAGTGTGATCAAGTGCTCACGATGGCGATACACCAATGCCGGCACCGGGCGGCCGCCGATGACCTCGACCCTGCCGCCGACGAGCGCAAATCCCTCCTTGGCCATGTCTGGCGCGGGCGGTGAAAGCCCGAGCCTAGCGTCGAGCCAAGGCTTTACCGTGTGCCGGTCCGACGAGACGACATCCACCGGGCTGGTCGCGAGCAGGCTGCGACGATGGCCGCTGGCCACGCCGGCGGTGAAGCTGTCGGGCGCGCGCTGCATCGCCCATTGCGTCGCTCTGCTGGCCACCACGGCGCTGATCATGATCGAGGCCGCCATGGCACGCCAGTCGAATGAGCCGAAGCTTCGCGCCGACCACACCGTTCGTGCCGGCTTCGCCTGTGCCAGGGGCGCCCTGGGCCGCAGCACCTCCACGTTGGCGGCGGCGGCCATGGCTGCGATGCGTGCACTGAGGGCGTCGCTTGCTTTCGGCTTCGGAAGCGAACCCAAAACCTGTTGCAAAGCAACGATGCGGGCATGTTCGGCCGCGAGACTGGGATCGGCGGCCATGCGACGCTCGACCGCTATTGCTGCTGCGGCGTCAAGCTCCCCATCGACCAACGCGTGCAGCATGCTTGCATGCGCCTTCATGCAGGCGTCCTGCACGACATCCTCGGCGTCCGTGGCATTGCCGGTCAGCCAACGGGCAAGGGAAAGTGCGTCGGGAGGCAAAAGTCTCATCGATGTCAATCACCCTCTGGACTGCAACGATGCAAGCGTTCGGAGCGCAAGGATTGCCGCATTCACGATCAGGACCACACCCGCGAACACCGGGCATTCTCTACCCCGACCGGAGCAGGGTCTCACGATTCACCTCGCGACCGTCTTGGGGTTGATGCCATAGCGCCTCGAAAGCGACCTCAGGCTCGCTTGACTATGTTGTTTCGCTCGACGGATCGCCTCTGTCGTTGTGGCGCTACCATGCAGAACCTGGCCCATAGTGCATCCTTTGATTCGGACGACAATGATGAACCATCAAAACCTGGGATCAAACATCTAATGAGCCGATCGGCCCCCAGGCGCGGATAAGCGCAGCATCGCCGAACAGCGACGGCTCGATTGTGAGCAAGTAGAACCTGGCTACATTGCAGGTGCAATCGCGCCGCTGGAGAACGATTTGGACCTTGGGCTCCATCATGCCCGATTGTCACCACGTCCGGCGCCGACATCCAATTCATTGGCTGAATCGTTAGGCGCTGAGCGATTCACGGCGTTGATGATTGCCCTTGGACTTTTACCCTGATCGCGGAACACTCGGTGAGGGCACGGGCTATAAATATCTGAAGCTGTGGTTGCGGGCGACGTGATCCGCAGACCTTCGCCAGGCCGGCCAAGACGACGCTGTATCTCGGCCGACTGGCGCAGGCTCAACGGTCCAGAAGCGATGCGTACGCTTCTAGCCGATCAGCGCTTGGCGCTGTCGCTTTCCGTGTCGGCCCTGGCGAGGAACTGCTCGGTTGTCGAGGGAAGATGGTCTTTCAACCATTCCGCCATCGCGACCTCCTCTCGCAAGTTCTCGTCGCAAGCCCGCGCGACCTCAGTTTCGCCCATCGATTGAGCTGCGGCAATTAGGATCGTGTAGGAGGCGATTTCCATGTGCTCGAAAGTGTAACTCGCGAGTGATCCCTTCATCACCTCGTCGCCGGCGAAGAAGCCGCTCAACGATTGCGCCATTGCAGTTAACTTGCCGCCAGCATCCTTCATCGTGGATGAGCCCTCATCCATTCGGTCAAGGCAGATCTTCAACCGAGCAGCCTGCTGCCTCGTTTCATCAAGGTGCAGTCGGATTCGGTCGCTGAGTTCGGGATAATTCTCGATACGGCCTAACTGCCCGTTCAACATCGTTTCGGCCTGCTCTTCCATGGCGTGAGCATCTCTAAGCCATTGGACAAGCCATTCTCGCGCCTCTGACATTTCAAATCTCCTTAGTGGATGGTGGAGAACTGCCGAACGGTGACATTGTTCCAACATCGTGCGGTCATTAGAGAGTCCCATTCAGTCAGGTGCCGCGCGCGGAGTAACATCCCTGCGCGTTTGACAGCAGCTTGAAAGCAATGCGGACCAGCTCAGGTGGCGATAGCCGCTGAGGCAGCTATGCAGGTGTAGACGCCATTTGGGTCCTTGCCTTGGCAATTTGACGAGTTCCCCGCCGGCACCCTGAACTGAGTTGATCGTAGCGGAGCCCCCGCTCGAGGCGATGTTCAATCACGAATTGCGCCTGTATCCTGCCAGGCATCGCCGGGGGTGCCGATGGCTGCCGCCTCCGCAGTCTGGCACTGGTGGCGCTGTGTTTCAGGCTTTCTTCGGCGACCTTAATCTGCGCGTCGTAGTGCTACGTCCGCTGTCACCTCCGCTTCGTTTCCAGATCCGCCACTCGGCGCGTCTTAGCGCGTTTCGGTTTGGGCAGGCCGGCGTTGCAATTCACGGTGCGGGTTTGCGGGCACCTTGGTCGCGCTCGCTGCCACAGTCGGCATCATTGGGGCCGAACTCGAATGAGCTGCGAGCGATGCGGAGGTTCCCATGATCAGGCGACAAAACTGCATGGCCGGCCCGTGGGCAATTTAGCACTGGGTCCGCTGTATTACGTGGCGCGCGCTAACCCATTCACTCTATTTTTTGGCGGCCCCGAAGTGGCGTCGGCGAGCGCCTAGCTTACCAATTTTGCTTTGATGTCGCGCGCCATCCGCAGATGCTCGAGCACCGTCGGCAAAGTATCCGAGGCGAAATGCTGGAGGTCGGCATCCTGGCCTGACCCGATCTCCCATTCGAGCAGTTGCACAGTCTTCTGGTGATCGGTGATCTGGCTAATGATATAGGCGAGGTCGAACGCAGCCCCTTCGAGCTTTTCGAGCTTCGCGCGCAGCTGCTTGTGCTCGTCGTCGAGCCCTTGCGGCAGTGGGATCTTGTCGGCTTCGGCGAGCGATTTCAGTTTCTCGTTTGCCGCTGAGTGGTCGTCGACCATGCGGCTGGCAAATTCCTTGATGGCGGAATGGCCGGATTTTTTCGCAAGATTACCGAAATCGACTTCTGCCGTGCCGCCGGCCGCGGCGAGCTGCGCGAACAGCCGGTCCTGATAGTTCGTCTGATGCGGCATGGGCTGACCCGGCGAGTCCATCAATGTGTCCGGGGCGTTGCCGGCCGGATTTCCGATCTGCGCAAAGAGCGGGGATACCAAGAGAGGCGATGCGCAGAGTGCCGTCAGGCCCAAGGTCGTTGCAAGAACACGCATGAAAACCTCCACCAAAGATGTGCCGACCGGTCGACCTGCCGCGTGTCAAAGCGTGAGCATATAGGCGACGAGATCATCCTTCTCGTCTTGGGTTAGCTTCGTGCCGAGCACCAGGTTGAAGAACTCCACCGTATCGGCCAGCGTCATCAGGCGGCCGTCATGCAGATAGGGTGGCGTGTCCTTGATGCCGCGCAGCGTAAACGTCTTGATCGGCCCGTCGGGCAGTTCCACCATGTCGTTGACGGTCCGCCCGGGTTTGTAGAAGCGCTCCAGTTTCAAATCGTGCATGTTGTTGTCCATGAACGATGTTTGCGGGTCATGACATGCCGAGCAGCGGCCCTTGCCCATGAACAACCGCTCGCCCGCCAGTTCCTTTTCGCTGGCCATGGCGGGATCGAGCTTTCCGAACGCATCGAGCTTCGGCGCCGGCGGAAAGTCGATGATGTTCTGCATCTGCGCCATCATCGCCACCTGATTGGTGCGGTCTGGCAGGTTGACGCCCTTCCTGGTGGCGCTGACATGGTCGCCATTGAAATAGGCGGTGCGCTGCTCGAATTCGGTGAAATCCTCGACCGAACGCAACGACCGTTTCGATCCATGAATTTGCTGGTTGAACAGGCCGCGCAGGCTGGTCGAATCGAGGCGGAAGCGCGCTGCCTGCGGCCTGATATCGGGCGTTAGATGAAAGGCGGCATTGGTGTTGAAATTGGCGTGGCAGTCGAGGCAGGCCACTCCCATGCTTTGCCCAGCCACCTTGCGGTCCTCGGTTTGGTTGAATTCCTCCTGCGGGAATGGCGTCAATAGAAGCCGCAGACCCTCCATCTGCACCGGCGTGATGATGCCGTTCATGATTTCGTAGTAGTTGCGGATGGTCAGCAGCTCGCCGCGTGACACGTCGCCGAGCTCCGGATGAGTGGTCAGGAATATCGGTGATGGAAATTCCGGGGTGAGGTAATCGGGAAGATCGAAGTCGACGTCGAAGCGCCTCAGGTCGCGTCCTTCCTGCCGGCCGACCTCGCGGATCTCCTCTTCCGGAAAGACCTGGCCTCCGGCCGCCTGTTTGACATGCGGCAGCGGCAGGAAGCCGTCAGGCAGCAGATCGCGGTCGCGGATCTCGCCAGGGCTCATCTCCGCCAGGCCCTGCCAGGTTTGGTCCTTTGCCAGCTTCACGCGGACGCCCTCCTGGACAGGCTTGGTGCCGCCGGACATTTTCACGCCCGGCATGGGACGGTCAGAAAGGTCGTATCGCGCCTCCAGCAAGGCCTTCTGGCGCGCCATCACGCGTGGCTTCTGTGCCTCGTCGTCGGCCTTGACTGCCGAGAACGGACGGGCCGGCAGCGGCCGGTAAGTGAGATCGGGCGGCAGCGGATCCGATAAGGCGCTGAGGCTGGCGGCAACAACGACAAGCGCGCACGGAACGCCCGCATTCAACACTCTGCGCATTTTTCCCTCCTGGCTGGATTTACGCCGAACCGCACCGCGCGCGATTTGTTCCCCGCGGGAAAAAGCGCAAGTTTCGGGTCGGGTATCTTGGGACGGGTGCGATAATTCGTGACTTAGGACCTCTACCCGCCAATTGAGATTTGGTCGAAACTCCCCAAGAATCTCGCCAGTTTCTCCCGGTGGGGCCAGCAGCTTGGAGCGGGGATCTTGGAGGGCCGCTAGGCGTGACTAGCGAGCCTTAGGTGCTCGCCTTCGAGCGAACTCGTGCGCTCAAGCAAATGGGAACGAGCCATGCGAACGAAGTGCGTGGCGTACTAGCCGCCGTATCGAAGCCGCCCCGCAATCGGTCAATGCATCTGGCACGGCACCTGCACTTTTATGTCTGAGCTTGGGCGGCGCGCTTACCTGTGTATTCACCTCTGTCCTCAGCTTTTGCGCCGCTTGGACACTTCTTCTCCCGACATTGGCTTCCCTGGTAGGGTATTTTCGCCGGTGCCAGACTTGGCTGCAAACTATAAAGAAGGCCTGCAGCGACAAGCACCAAAAGCGTGCCGAGCGCCGCCACCTGCCACAGACCAAGCCCGCACGCCACGCCAATTGCGCCAGACAGCCACATGCCCGCACCCGTCGTCAGCCCGTGGATCTCGCCTCCCGAAAACAAAATCGATCCGGCAGCAAGGAACGCGACGCCAGCGGTGACTGCTTCGACCACCCGAATCGGATCGACTTTCACGGAGTCCTGCAGAAACATCGGCGCGTGAACGATTTCAATCGTCAGAATGCTGAACGTAGCCGCTCCCACGCACACCAAAATATGCGTGCGAAGCCCTGCAGGCCGATTTTCGCCATTCGCGTTCGAAACCGATCGCAGCACCGAAGATCGACGCCAGTAGAAGCCTCGCCGCAATGACTGGAAACGGGACGTATGTCGGATGGCCGAATTCTTGGAGAAGTTGTTGCATGAGTAGCCCAGGTTGCCCGACACAACGTGATCGGGACGGCCCGGTTCCCCACGCGCTGCGGGTGCCGCGGCTGTGCGCTGTTTTGACATTTCGACCTTGGGGTGTCGGAATATTTGCATGCAAACGAGTCTTGCGACGCTATCCTCCCCATCCTCAACGTACCATTCTGGGAGGAATGCATGGCTGCGCATGAGCAACATGCCGTTGAAATCGTGAGGGCCAGAGAGTGGTCGGTTCGCGTGACGGTCAATGGTACGACTACCACGGTCCCTTTCACAGCTGAGAGCTACGCGCGCTCGTTTGCAGACGGTCAGGCGTTTCGGCTGGGCGTTCAGGTCGCGGAGCTCAAAAGGTCGGCTTAGCAGCGGGGTTTGTCCCAACGTCACGGGGGCCCCGACCAGCCCACGTATCTCCGACAGCGCGTGGGTCACATGGTGCCGCCAGGCGCCGGGCGGTCTGAGGAGCGCGAATAGCGACCCCAACCGGCACCTGCATCGTGGCGTACCGTCGAATCGATGAAGAAAGTCGCGGAGCCAGCGCTTTGATTAGTGGCTTCGGCTGCAGCCACAGGCTGCGGGCTAGTTCGTCGCGTCCGGCAGGTCACTCAGGAGTAGGCTGGCACGAGCCTCGTTTCGCGCAATGGCAACGCCATAGTGAAACGCAGGCCGCCGGGATTGTAATGCAGTTCGATCGTTGCATTGCATTGCACTGTAACCACTCTTTCCAGCAATGTCGTTCCAAAGCCTCGTCGACTCGGCGGCTGCACAATGGGGCCGTCCCGCTCCTGCCAATTGAGATGCAGGACCTGCTCACCTGCGGAATCGGGTATCCACCACCGCACTTCAAGGCGGCCTTGCGGGCACGACAGGGCGCCGAATTTTGCCGAGTTGGAGGCAAGTTCATGAAACGCCATGCCGATAGGTATCGCAATGTCGGCGACGAGGGCCACATTCGGACCATGCAGTGATATTCGCGGCTCGCTATGGATCTCGTAGTGGCTCAGTTCCGCCTCAAGCAACTTCTGTAAAGAGGCCGTCTGCCAATAGTCGTCTGTAAGCATTGAGTGCGTGTCGGCAAGGGACACGATTCTTGCGGAGAAATCGCGCACGAAGCTGTCGACGCTATCGCTGGATCGGGCCGTCGCTCCCATCATTGCTCGCACATTGGCCAGGGTGTTTTTCACCCGGTGATGAAGCTCGCGGATCAAGAGCTTTTGACGGTCTGCGACCTCCTGTTTCTGTTCGAGGTGGGACTTGACCTCCAGCTGGCGTGCACGCGCACGCAACGCCGACCGCACCGAATTGGCCAGGCTTGAGGCCAGGAAGGGCCTTTCGAGAACGATGAGATACCGATCCAGAAACGCAAGACGCTTGTCGAATTCCGTTCCCCGCATGACCAGAAGAACCACTGGAAAGTCGGACCACGCAGGTTGGTTCCGCAGCCAGGCGGCGAATTGGCTCCGGTCGGAATTGATGAGCGCTTCTTCGGCCACGACGAGGCAGTGTGCGCTATCGAGAAGCCGCAAAACCTCGTCCAGATTGGCACAGACGCGTGTGCCAATCCCGTTGTTTGTCAGAATCGAGGCGGCTATCTGAGCGTCTCGACCAACCGGGGCCAGCACAAGTACGACGGGTTCTTTCGGCGTCATGGCTTCGTGTCAGCGAGCAGATCGCTTTGTTTGCCCTCAAAAAAGGGCACGCCTGTAAGTATTCCCCTGAATTGCTCGAGCGGCTCGCCGACAGCTATGCCTTGGCTGCTGACCATGAATTCACGAATAGTGTCCTCATGAGGACCAACTCGCCTCTTCACCACCGAAATCGCTCGTCGGATGCGACCGCCACTTTCGAAAAACCTCAGCAACATCACTGCATCAGACAGATAAGTCATGTCGATTGGCGCCGCCGTCTGGCCGATCAGCCCGTGATTGGCGAGCAGCAGGATCGTGACGACGCCCTTCTGGTTGAGGTAGGTGAGAATTTCATGCATCTGCAGCACAAGGTGCTGCTCTTCGGACATCGAATTCAGATATCCCGTGAGGCTGTCGATCACTACGATCCGGGCATCAAACCGCTCGACTGCGATCTGGATCTTTGAGGACAATTCGCCGGGTGAAAGGTCCGCCGGGTCGATCTGTTCGAGCAGGAGCATTCCGTCTTGCAGGAAGGGCTTGAGATCCATACCGACACCGGCTGCACGTCCCAGGAAAATGCGATCAGTTTCATCGAACAGCAGAACCAGGACGCGCTCACCGCGCCCCAGCCCTGCATGACAGTAGGAGCAGGCTATGGTGGACTTCCCCACACCCGAAGGGCCGATCAAGAGCGTGCTTGTACCCCGATCGAGGCCGCCGCCGAGCAGAATGTCCACGGCATTTCCGCTTAAGGCCGGCGAGCCGTGCTCGGCTTCAGGGTGCTCGGCGGCGACCAGTCGCGGAAATACCGTTACCCCGCCCGGCCGGATGACGAAGTCGTGGTAACCGCCACGTATTTGCACCCCACGCATCTTTATCACCCGCAGGCGCCGCCGCTCGCCACCATAGATCGGAGTCAATTGCTCCATGCGGATGACGCCATGGCTGATCGAATGCAGGTTGAGGTCATCCTGCTCGGCCGTGAGGTCGTCGAGTAACAACACCGTCGCATGATTGAGCAGAAAGAAGCTTTTCAGCGCCAGGACCTGCCTGCGGTAGCGAAGTGAGCCCTGCGAGAGCAGCCGTATTTCGGAAAGAGAATCGAATACGACGCGCTGTGGCTTAATACGATCGATCTCAGCCAAGGCCGCCTGCACGGTCTCCCCGAGTTCCAGGTCAGAAGAATGCACGAGCGTCTGCAACTGGGAGGGATCAAGGCTGAGTTCTGGAGGAACGAGTTCCAGAATTTCTATCTCGTCCAGAGTCCAGCCGTGCCTGCTTGCCACGGATATGAGTTCGCGCTTGCTTTCGGATAGCGTAATATAGAGGCATTTTTCGCCTTGCGAGGCCCCCTTGATAAGGAACTGAAGCCCGAGCGTGGTCTTGCCTGAACCAGGCCTTCCCTCAACGAGATGTGACCGACATTTGGCATAACCCCCGCGCAAGACATAGTCGAGGCCTTCTACCCCGGTCGCTAATGGTGAGGCGTCATCTTCGTTCACGTTGCCCCTCATGTACCTTGCTGAACAGCGTAACGATTGTCAGTTTTGATGGTTCCAGAAGGCCGCAAGGCGCTGGATAAGAGGACAAGAGCCTCCTCTACAAACTGCTCACGACGCCGTTCGGTGAGGCTGATCGCTGCTAGGGCCCCCGCGCCCAGTAGCTGCAAAGGGGCCCGTTTTGCTCGGAAGGAGGCGATAGTTAAATTCGTACAGCAACGATGATACACCGGGGGCGTTCGCACGCCATGCATTCTGAGTTTCTAAAGCTGCAGCAGGTATTGGGACGCGGCGGTTTGGTTGCAAGCCGGTCGGGGTCCGGCAGACGTGGTGCTCCAGCTTCGGAAGGTTTGGATTGGAAATGGGGGAATGTGATCGAGAATTGTTGTCTCGAGCGGCCGCTGTCGCCGGACAGCACTGAGCATCCATGTGCAAACTTGCGATAGCAACCAAAGTAGGTCCACAAGTCTTGTCTTCCGTTTTGTCATCAGACGTGCTCATCCGCAAAATTCGATCAATCGCTGATATCAGCGACGATGATGCCGCGATCCTGCGGGGCATGCCGACTCAGGAAAAGGACGTCGCAGCCAATCAGGATATCGTCTCGGAAGGCGATATCCCTGCAAACTCGTTTGTGGTTTTGGACGGCCTGGTCTGTTCGTCCAAGTATACTGGTCAGGGAAGACGGCAGATCACCAGCTTCTTTGTCGCAGGCGATATTCCGGATCTGCATGGCTTGCACCTTTCCGTGATGGACTGCAGCTTCTCGAGCCTGACGCCAAGCAGATTAGGCTTCATCCGTCATAGCGTCCTTCGCCCAATTTGCGAACAGCATCCGCGTATCGCGACGGCGTTCTGGCGATCGACCCTCATCGACGCCTCCATCTACCGGGAATGGGTCACCAATGTCGGGCGACGCGAGGCCTATGCCCGCACAGCCCACATCCTATGCGAGCTTATCGTGCGTTTGCGGTCTGTCGGACGCATCGAGGACCACGTAGCGGATCTCCCGATCACGCAGGCCGCTCTTGGCGATGCTCTCGGCTTGTCGACAGTTCACGTGAACCGCACCCTCCAGGAACTGCGCGGCGACGGTCTGATTGCTACCTCAGGTACAAGGCTACGTGCTCTTGACTGGCCCCGCCTGGTCCGAGCAGGAGACTTCGATCCGACGTACCTGCACCAACGCGACCTTGCTTAGCTTTTGATGAGGATGTCGATCGCATGCGACGATATTTTTTTGACAGCGGCGATGCTGAGCATCTTGTTGAAGACGACATGGGCCTGGAATGCGAAGGGATCGCGGCAGCCCGCCAGGCAGCTGTCGAGGGTCTGGTAGATTTGGCACGGGAAACACTGGGAGGCTCGGAGCAGCAACAGCTATTGGTGGATATTCGTGACGAGAGCGGGCGAAAGATCCTGAGGCTCAGCTTGATTCTCAAAATTGAAAAGCTTGAACTCAGCGCTTCGGGATGAGTTTGGAATAGCCATTTTGCTGCTCCCAGCATGGCAATTGAGGCGGGCGATTAGCTCGTTCGGTGCGTCGTTCCTGCCGCCGGTCCCACTACAGGCGCCTCATGTCGGCGCCAAATGGGTACGACTGCTACAATGTGTCCGGCCTGCAAGACAGACAAACTCCGGCTTAACGAATGTGAATGCTTGAGCCCATGCCCCGGGGCAAGGTGGCGGGAGGTGCCCGTAGGTGCCCGCTGGATCAGGCCCAGTCGCAATCTCTCCGCGAAGCCTGTTTCTTGAGTTGTTCAACAGAGCCCAACCAACACTCTGAGGGAGGCCGATTTTGTCACACAGGGGCGATACCTTGGCTCAGCAGGCCACTGGTGAACTTTCCATCGTCGAGTTCATTCCCGCATTGCGCGCTTTCGCCCGCGCTTTTTGCCAGGTCCGGGAAGATGCCGACGATCTGGTGCAGGAAACGTTAGCGAAAGGGCTGGCCAACATCGACAAGTTCGAGCCCGGAACGCGAATGAAGTCATGGCTCTTCACGATTATGCGCAACACCTACTACACGCGCGTCAGGGCTGCCACGAGGGAAGCACCAAGTATCGTTGACTGCGCCTCGCTTGCACCCGTTTCGCAGCCTGCACAGGAATGGTCGATGCAAAGCAAGGAGGTCCACCGGGCCACTCAAAGCTTGCCAAAATCTCAGAGCGAAGTGCTGATGCTGGTGGGGGTGCTTGGTGTCAGCTACGAAGAGACTGCCGTGATATGCGGTTGCGCCGTTGGAACGGTCAAAAGCGGGCTCAGTCGCGCACGGGCAGGCGTGCTCGAGTTTCTGGGCGAAAAATCAGCACAGGAGCTGACAGAAAGACGCGATTACCTGCGCGATGGGCGATTGGCTACAACAATGGCCAGCAACACCTTACCCGCGAGCGCTGGCCATGCGCCGTTGCGGTGACGGCTACTCATTGCAACTAGTGTTGCCAGCTACGCCCTCCCACGGGAGCGCTGGCGCGTTGCCGGCCGTTCTGTCCCGGGATGGGAAGGTGAGATGTGGATAGAAAGACCTCGAATGCCGGAGAAGCTGAACAGCTCGAGCAATTTGAGCGCGCTTCTGCGAAACAGCGCGAACTCGCAACCGGAGGAGAGGGCGACACACCGCCAGCTGCCGCAGTCGCTGCGGCGTTGATTAGTGTCTTGGAGACCGATCGAAACGGGGACATTTTCCATGTCGCGAGTTGCGAACGCGATGGAGCTGACATCACGCAGGCATTGCGCCACTTTCTCCCAGGAGCTGACATCCTGTATATGCCGCCCTGGGATTGCCTGCCCTTTGACAGGGTGTGGCCCACTCGCGCCACAATGGGGCGGCGGATAAGCGTCCTGCAAGCTGTTGCTGCCCCTCCAAAAGGTCCCCGCATCACGGTTACTTCGGTCGAATCTGCCCTGCAGCGGGTACCTCCCCCCTCGCTAATCGACCAGGGTTTCGCCACCCTGCAGATCGGACAGAAGATGGACCTGGGGGCACTTCGGGTGTTGGCTGAGAGAACAGGCTATGTTGTCGACGATCGAGTCGATGAACCTGGCGAGATAGCCGTCCGGGGCGATCTTGTCGATATTTTCCCTGCCGATCGTGACCATCCAGTACGTGTTGTGCTGGGTCCTGACGGCGCCATCTCTGAACTCAAGATATATGACCCAATCACGCAACGAAGCGAGCGATCTCTTCACAGCGTTGTGGTTGGCCCGGCATCGGAGCTCATGTTGCAAGCGGGCAACGAGTTCGACCGCGCAGCCATGCGCACGATCCCCCTGGAGGAACGCCTGATCTCGCTGTATTCCGACCTGCCAGCGCTTTTCGACGTCGCAGCGACAGCCTCCGTCTGCTTCCTGGATGGACTGGAAGAAATCGGGCTTGCTCGCGTATTGGACCTCATTGAGGATGCGTGGCGCGGCAGACAGCAAGTATCAGCGACGGCGGGGTTGGCCGCGAAACGATTTTATTTGTCGCGCGAAGAGTGGGATAACGCGCTGCGGGATCGCCAGTGCTTGAGACTTACTCTCCCGGTCGGTCGAATTCCCAAATTCTACCACCTGCCGCGAGCTGGGCGCGAATTCGCCGCGTTCGCCGAGGCGCGCGCAAGTTCGGGGTTTAGTGTGGTGGTGACAGGCGAAGCTTCGGAACTGCGCCGAGCAGACCGGCTGATCGAGCGTCAGCTCGGTCGCCAGATGGAGCCAGTCGCTGGGTGGCCGCAAATCCTCTCGGTCAAAAGAGGCTCTCTTCTCAAGGCGGAGTTCGATCTTACGGAGGGCTTTGTCGACCCGCTGTCCCGAATTGCGGTTGTTGCGGCAGCGGACATATTCGGTCCGTCATGGACTGCAAACACAGGGTCCGGCAGCGGTATAGTCGAACCCGACCTGCAGCTCGGTGATCTGGTTGTCCACGAAGACCATGGCATAGGCGTGCTTGCCGCGATCGAACAAATTGAAGCGGCTGGCCTGCAACAGGATGTCGTAAAGCTTGAATATCATGGTGGCGCTTTCTTGCTGGTACCAGTGGAGGAGTTTGGCCGTATATGGCGGTACGGGTCCGAGCCAGAAGCGATAGCCTTGGACCGACTGGACAGTGAAGGCTGGAAGGAGCGGCGCCAGTCTGTAGTCCGCGAGGTTGACAAGGTAGCCAACCGGTTGGTCGCCATTGCGAAGGCCAGGTCCTGCCAGTCCGCCGAAATGATCAAGCCGCCGCGTGCTGATCTTGCTCGTTTCGCGGCACGATTCCCCTATGCCGAGACCCCCGACCAAGCCGCGGCAATCCGAGCCGTGATGGATGACCTGTCGTCGGGAAAAACGATGAACCGGCTGGTCTGCGGCGACGTCGGCTTTGGAAAGACGGAGGTGGCGCTTCGGGCGTGTGCTGCGGCCGCATTCTGCGGCAAGCAGGTTGCTATCGTTGCACCCACCACAGTGCTCGCGCGTCAGCACTACGAGACGTTCTGTCGGCGTTTCGCAGGGTTCGACATCCAAGCTGGTCACCTGTCCAGGGTGGTCGGATCGACAGAGGCAAGGAAAGTCAAGGATGGTCTGAGAAGCGGTAACATCGCAGTCGTCGTCGGGACCCACGCTGTTGCGGCCAAGGGGGTGGCCTTTGCCAATCTGGGGCTGCTCGTAATTGACGAAGAGCATCGGTTCGGGGCCAAGCTGAAGCAATCACTGCGAGGGTTGGCGCCATGCCTCCACACGTTGACCATGAGCGCTACTCCGATACCCCGCACGCTTCAATTGGCGTTGGCGGGCGTGCAGGAAGTCAGCGTTCTGAATACACCGCCTGCCAAGCGGCGTCCGGTTCGCACCATCTTGGCTCCTTTCGATGCCGGTTCGGCCAAGGCTGCTCTGTTACGTGAATACCGTCGCGGGGGACAAAGCTTCTTTGTCGTTCCACGGATAGATGACATCGGGACTGTTTTCAGACAACTGGGCAGGCTGGTTCCGCAGCTCTTGGTGAAGATCGCGCATGGCCAAATGAAAGCGGGTGAGTTGGACGAGATCGTGGTTCGCTTCGCCGCTGGTGAAGGTGACATTTTGCTGGCCACCGACATCATCGAAAGCGGACTTGATATACCGCAGGCGAACACCATTCTGGTTTGGCGGGCGGACCGTTTCGGACTTGCACAGCTCCACCAGCTTCGAGGGCGTGTGGGCAGAGGCAGACTGCAAGGCTTTGCGTTTCTGCTGACCGAGCCCGGTAAGGAATTAGCTGAAGCCACGAGGAGCCGGCTTTCGGCTCTTGTGGCGCTCGACCGGCTTGGCTCTGGCCTGACTATCAGCCAAAGGGACCTCGACCAGCGCGGCGCAGGCGACCTTTTCGGCGAGGAACAGGCCGGCCACATAAAGCGGATCGGCGTTGGACTCTACCAAAGATTGCTCGAGCGTGCCTCATCGATTGCTCGTGGCGGCCCCCCGTCTGACACGCAACTTCCTGACATCAATTTGCAGGCCGGAGGGTCATTCCCAGGAAGCTATGTGCGGGAGCCAGCGATACGCCTCAGCCTGTATTCGCGGTTGTTCCGTATGAGCACGCATTCGGATCTGAATGCATTTGCCGACGAATTGGAGGATCGCTTCGGAGGCATCCCGAGCGAAGTGGCGACGCTGCTGGAGGTAACCCGACTGCGAATAGACGCAGCGGAGTTGGGTTTGAGCCAGGTCGACATAGGACCCGAAGCGATTGCGATCACCTTCCGCACAAAGCCCTCCGCCTCAATTCGGCAGAACATTTTAGGGCAGGACGGGTTCGAATTTCGACAAGGCCGCTTGATCTGCAGGTCAACCAAGCCAGGCGTCGCAAAACTCGAGGTTCTACGAAGCGTGATCGGTTCCATTCGTTCCGCGCACGCACCAGGTTAACTAGTGGCGAGACCGATTGTGGGTCAAGCACGACCCGCAATGGCCCTAGTAGCGGTCCAAGAAGGCCACAATCAGTCTTGCCGGATATGATCAAAGTCCACGGCGAGACCATGCCTGACCGCACGGTCGGCGACCATGTTCGCAAGCTCCCGGTCTGAGATCGAAGCCATCCCAACGACCTGCCTTAGCGCTCTCAAGGCGAGCCCTGTCGACATGACTCCATCACGCCGGCTGCGTATGCCGACATAGTGTTCCACGAGATCTTCAAGCTGTCGCACCTCGGGCCTCCACACCTGCTCTTCCAGGCCACTATGCTGAGGTTTGTGGCGTATGCATTCACATTCGTTAAAGGGACTAAGACAAACGCGCCTGGCAGCCCACCGAATGCCGGGGCATGCTAGTTGCTGGCGTGTCATATGTCACAGCGTCGCGGGCTGAATGATCGTTCGCTCCGCTGTTCGCGCAGATCGGCGCCCTTGCCGACTTTCACTCCACTTACCCGAACTTGCGCCACCGGCCACTCTCTTCCTGACGGCCGTCCCTTCGATGCGGCGTATTCTTTGTGATTGTCTCTCAGCCCGTTCTTCGTCTCTCCAAGAGGCAGGATGGCACGTTCCCACGCACCCGGACGAAGTCTATACGGGGCATGCAATTTGTATGAAGTGGTCGGAACAGGAAAGATGGTTGACCATTCCAGCTGAATGGAAAATCGTCATGGGTCAAAGCCCGACACGATTTTGGTAGTTAGTGCTGACGTGACCACTCGTTCGGCCACGGCGGACTACCTTCGACATTGTGGCTACCGAGTTATCGAGGCAAAAGATGCCCTTGCTGCCCAAGAGGTGGGGCATTCCGGCTTCTACGTAGATACCATTTTATCGGACGTGGATCTGCCAGGCGGGACGAATGGGTTTCAGCTTGCCGCGTGGGTCCGGGAGAATAGAGGAGGCATCAAGGTGGTGCTGTCATCGGCCGTGGAGCGAACTGCCAAATCAGCCGGTGATCTCTGCCGGGATGGCCCTCGTATCGCCAAGCCGTATGACTTGGCACTTCTCCTAGCCCGCATCAGGAGATTGAACGGCTGGTCTTTTAGAGATCTCGACCAAAGTTCCTAAGCTTGTCAGCTTTCGAAACCATGACAGCAACCCCTTCAGGCAGTCGATCCTCATACCGGAACTTCCGCAATGGAGCGCAGCCGAGATGCTCGACCGGTCGCTGCTGACGTGGCCGACTGAAGTCAGCGGTCAACCTCGCTCAACCTGTTGGCTGCCACAGAGCCGTGGCGAAGGAACAACAAGAGACTGGGCCAGTTAGACCATGCATGCGTCGATACAAATGAAACAGGAGATGACAATGGCGACGAAGAAAGGCTCTCAGGGCGGCTCCAAGGG
>NZ_JAMYKT010000045.1:0-25863 GCF_040317515.1 Mesorhizobium sp. M1428 | reverse complement strand
CATTCAACCCTCCTTCGGCTTTTCCGGCCGAAATAGAATCGAGCTTCGCCGCAAAGCGCAACCCAGATGTGTGAATGCGATAGGTATAGCGGACGGGGGGGAAGGGAGGCGCTCCAACGCTGGCGACCCCGCGTTCTTCACGGGGAGAGGGTAAGGGTGAGGGGCAGCGCCGAGCTTAGTAGGTGAGACGAACTCACCGCCCGCCGATGACGCCGATATAGTCCGACACCCAGCGGTAATAGGGCACGCACTGATCGTTCTGGGTGGCGCATTTCGAGACCGGCGTCTTCCAGAACTTGATCTTGTCGAAATTGTCGTAGCCGTTGGTCTTGCAGCCTTCTTCGCCGAGCAGTTCGTTGCCCTTGCAGGCGGCAGGCACCACCGGCAGCGAGCCGAACCAGGCGGAGACGTCGCCCTGCACTTTCGGCGACAGCGAATGCTCGATCCACATGTAGGCGCAGTTCGGGTGGGCAGCATCGGCCTCCATCATCGTGGTATCGGCCCAGCCGGTAACGCCCTCCTCCGGGATAGTCGAGGCGACCGGCTTCTTGGCCGCGATCAGCGTGTTGACCTGGTAGGGCCACGAACCGGAGGCGACGACGCCTTCGTTCTGGAAATCGTCGACCTGGATGGCGGCGTCATGCCAATAGCGTCCGACAAGCGTACGCTGGACGCGCAGCAGGTCGAGCGCGGCCTTGTACTGGTCCTCGGTCAGTTCGTACGGATCCTTGATGCCGAGCTCCGGCTTGTGGGCCATCAGGTAGTTGGCGGCGTCGGCGATGTGGATCGGCCCGTCATAGGCCTGGACGCGGCCCTTGTTCGACTTGCCGTCGGGAAGCTTCATTTCCTCGAAGACCACGTTCCAGCTCTTCGGCGCCTCCTTGAACACTTCGGTGTTGTACATCAGCACGTTCGGCCCCCACTGGTAGGGGACGCCGTAATGGACTCCGCCGACGGTGAACCAGGGCGCATCCTTCAGCCGGTCGTCGACCGTCTTCCAGCTCGGTATGAGGTCGGTGTTGATCGGCTGGACGCGCTTGCCGGCGACCAGGCGCAGCGAGGCATCGCCCGAGGCGGTGACCAGATCGAAGCCGCCCTCGTTCATCAGCGAGACCATCTCGTCGGAAGTGTTGGCGGTCTTGACGTTGACCTTGCAGCCGGTTTCCTTTTCGAAGGACGTGACCCAGTCGTAGGCCTTGTCGGTTTCGCCGCGCTCGATATAGCCCGGCCAGGCGACGATATTGACCTCGCCTTCGCCCTTGCCGAGCTCCTTGACCTGGGCGATGGCCTGGCCGGAGAAGGTCAGCGCGACCGTCAAGGCAGTGCATGATTTCAGCAATGAATTCATCGTCGATCTCCCATTTTGCATGACCTCGAAACCGGTTTCGGTTTTTCGGAAGAAGATCATGCGCCCGTTTAACGTTGGATGCGCGGCGCTGAAAGGCCGTGCTCCGGCGGCAGCTTTGTTCCCTGACCGAAAAGTGCTGCGAAATTTCCGGTTTCGCAAATTCATTTATCAGAAAGCCGATATCGGTTTTTCCGATACATTAGCGGCCGATCTTCTCGGGCCGTTGGCGCACCATGCGCTGCGACTGGGCAAGTCCGATGAAGTCGCGCGCCGCCTGCGGCAGGCCGGAGCCGCGCCGCCAGACCATGCCGACCTGGACGACCGGCAACGACCCCGAAATATCGCGCGATTCGATGCGGTCGCCTTCCAGCGACCATGGCCGGTAGACAAGGTCGGGCAGCAGCGCCACGCCGGCGCCGGTGGCGACGAGGCTGCGCACCGCTTCGACCGAGCGGGTGCGGAAGGCGACATGCGGTTTGGCCCCGATTGCCGTCAGCAGCTTTCCGGTATTCTCCTCGATCTCGTCAACGGTCAGCATGATCAGCGGTTCCGAGGCGATGTCGCCGATGCCGATGATGTCGGCACCGGCCAAGGGATGGCCGAGCGGCAGCCACAGCCGGTAGGCCGAGACTTCGAGGATTTCGGACTGCAGTGCGGTGCGGTCGCGCAGGTTCGAGGTGACCATGACGGCAATGTCGAGCTTGCCGCCAATCAACAGGTGCTCGAGATAGTCGCCATTGTCCTCGATCGCAGAGACTTCGACACCCGGATAGGCGCGGCGATAGCGGGCAAGAAGATCGGAAAGCACATAGCCGGCGACGAGCGAAGTGACGCCAAGTTGCAGCCGCCCGCTTGCCGCGATCCGTTCGCCGAAGAAGGCCCGGCGCGCATCGGAAACGTCGGCCAGGATCTTCCTCGCATGGCGCAGGAACTGGTGGCCTTTGTGGGTGATGTTCAAGCCGCGCGGGTGGCGTTCGAACAGCTCGACGCCGAGATCGTGCTCCAACTCCTTGATCGCTTCGGTGACCGAGGATTGTGAGATCGACAGGTTCTGGGCGGCGCCCGACACTGTGCCTTGCTCGGCGACCGCGATGAAGAACTGCAATTGGCGGATGGTGAAAGCCATGGCTGGACTAAACACGGCAGAGGCGGCGCTGGGAAGTGGGATGCTGGTGCCGATCTCCCGATAGAGCTCAGTCCTCGCTTCCGCCGTCCGCAATGCTGAGCCGCGCGCCGGCCTCGGCGAGGGTGGCGGCGATGTCGTGCGGCGGCGGCCGGTCGGTCGCGAGTTCGGAAAAGCCGCCGAAGCCGCAGACCTGAACCAGGCCCTGGCGGCCGAATTTGCTGTGGTCGGTGACGACAAGCGAACGCTGGCCGCGCGACAGCACCATGCGGGCGAATTCGGCCTCTTCCAAATCATAGTCCATGACGCCGGTGACGGCATCCACCGCACCGGTCGATATCACCGCATGGCTGACCGAAAAGCGGCTGACGAATTCGATGGCCGAGACGCCGAAGGCAGCACCGGAATCGCTGCGCAGCTCGCCGCCGGCCATATAGACCTTGTTGCCGTTGACGGTGGCCAGTGTGCGGGCGATGTCGGAGGAGTTGGTGACGACCGTCAGCCGCCGGTGGCCGAGCAGTTCCCGGGCCAGGAATGAGGTGGTGGTGCCGGTGTCGAGCATGATCGATTCGCCGTCGCGGATGGTGGCGGCGACCATGCGGGCAATTGCCCGCTTGGCATCGGCGTTCTCGCGCATGCGCCGCTCGAACGGCGCTTCGCCGGCAATCGACGGCAGGCCGACGGCGCCGTGCATCTTGAGGATGGAACCGTCGCTGGTCAGTGGCTTGACGTCGCGGCGTACTGTCTCCAGCGAGACGCCCAGCCGATCGGCCAGGCTGGCAATGGTGACGGTGCCTTCCTCCTTGAGGAGGCGCAGGATTTCGCCATGCCGCTTCGAGTGGAGCATCGGTTCCATCCGGTCGGATTGTTGCACCATTGACCGTTTCTACGGCATAAATGCCACTAACTCCAAGGAATTTAGCAAAATTCGGGCAAAAAACCAGAAAATACCACAATTCCGCGTTGACAACGTCTCCAGCGTGGCGCGACATTATCGCTGTGACAGGCTCGGAACGGAGGACGACGGCTGAGCCGCACGAAAAATCGCCTGCCCGAACGCCCGGGAAACTGTCGGGTGCAAGGGTGCCGAAATTCAGGATCCGCGGGGGCGGATGCCGGCGTCGAAGAACCCGGCACAAAGGGGCTCGTCGGTGCGGTGCGGGATACCGATCCCGAGATCTGCACCGACGAGATCTTCGCGTTGCCGCCATTCCTCCGTCCGATTGTCATCGCTGGCCAGCCGTGACATGCGTGGAAAATTGACCCAATGTTGGACGAGATCGTGACTGTCGAAGACCGCATCCGTGCGCTGCCTTGCTGGACCGGCAGCATCGACATCGCGCCGCTGCCGGGCGGGTTGAGCAATGCCAATTATCTGGTCAAGGACGCGGCCGGGCGGCATGTCGTGCGCATCGGCCAGGATTATCCGTTCCACCACGTCTTTCGCGAGCGCGAGATGATGACCGCGCGGGCAGCGCACGCGGCAGGCTTCGCTCCGGCCGTCCACTATACCGGACCCGGCGTCATGGTGACGGAGTATCTCGGCGCCAAGGCCTATGTCGCGCAGGATGTGCGCGCCGATCTCGGCCGCGTTGCCGCGTTGCTGCGCGGTTTCCACCGGGAGATGCCCGGTCATGTTTCCGGCGCCGGTTTCATGTTCTGGGTATTCCACGTCATTCGCGACTATGCGCGCACGCTGGAGGAAGGCCGCAGCCGCAAGCTGGGCGAACTGCCGCGCCTGCTGACGCTGGCGGACGAGCTCGAGCGCGCGCAAAAGCTGCTGCCGATCGTCTTCGGCCATAATGACCTCTTGCCGGCTAATATAATCGACGACGGTCATAGGCTGTGGCTCATCGATTTCGAATATGCAGGCTTCAACACCGCGATGTTCGACCTTGCCGGCGCAGCGTCGAACGCCGGCATGAGCGACGAGGAGTCCTTCGCCTTCCTAACCGCCTATTTCATGAAGGAGCCGGACGAAGCGATACGGCGCTCGCACGCCGCCATGCAATGCGCGTCGCTGCTGCGCGAGGCGATGTGGGGCATGGTTTCCGAGCTCTACCTCGATGCGCCCGGCGTCGACTACGCCGCCTACGCCGACGAAAACCTGGCGCGGCTCGAAGCGGCCCTGGAAAACTACAGGACAAAATACGGGACGCGGACATGACCTTGCCCGCCCAGGCCGGGATCGTCGTCATCGGCGGTGGCATCATCGGCTGTTCGACGGCCTATCATCTGGCGCGCGACCACAAGGCCGAAATCGTGCTGCTCGAACAGGGCAAGCTGACCTCGGGCTCGAGCTGGCATGCTGCCGGGCTGGTCGGCCAGCTGCGCTCGTCGGCATCGATCACGCGCGTGCTCAAATATTCGGTCGATCTCTACAAGGGGCTGGAAGCCGAAACCGGCCTCGCCACCGGCTGGAAGATGACCGGCTGCCTGCGCCTCGCCACCAATGCCGACCGCTGGACCGAGTATAAGCGGCTGGCAACGACGGCCAAGAGCTTCGGCATGGACATGCATCTGCTGTCGCCGGCCGAGGTCAAGGAAATGTGGCCGCTGCTGGAAACCGGCGACCTCGTCGGCGCGTCCTGGCTGCCGACCGACGGTCAGGCAAGCCCTTCCGACATCACCCAGTCGCTGGCCAGGGGCGCGCGCATGCATGGCGCAAAATTATTCGAGGAGGTGCGGGTCACCGGCTTCGAAATGAGAGACGGCCGCATCACCGCGGTGAAGACCAGCAAGGGCGATATCGCCTGCGACAAGGTGGTGAACTGCGCCGGGCAATGGGCGCGGCAGGTCGGTGCGCTGGCCGGCATCAACGTGCCGCTGCAGCCGGTGAAGCACCAGTACATCATTACCGAGAGGATCGACGGGTTGGCGACCGACGCGCCGACGATTCGCGATCCCGACCGCCGCACCTATTTCAAGGAGGAGGTTGGGGGGCTGGTGATGGGCGGCTACGAGCCGAACCCGCAGGCGTGGACGACCGGTCTGCCGGGCGGCGATGTGCCGGACGATTGGGAGTTTCGGCTGTTCGACGATGATTACGATCATTTCGAGCAGCATATGAGCCAGGCGATCGAGCGTGTCCCGGCGCTCGCCAATGCCGGCGTCAAGCAGATGATCAACGGGCCGGAGAGCTTTACGCCGGACGGCAATTTCGTCCTCGGCGTGGCGCCGGAATGCCCCAATATGTTCATCGGCGCCGGCTTCAATGCCTTCGGCATCGCATCCGGCGGCGGTGCCGGCTGGGTGCTGGCGCAATGGGTCGTCGACGGCGAGGCGCCGCTCGATTTGTGGGTGGTCGACATCCGCCGCTTCTCCGATCTGCATCGCGACCGGCAATGGGTCCGCGACCGCACGCTGGAAGCCTATGGCAAGCACTACACGATCGGCTTCCCGCATGAGGAATATGTCAGCGGCCGGCCTCGCATCGTCTCGCCTCTATACGAGCGGCTGCAAAAACATCGCGCCGTGTTCGGCTCGAAACTCGGCTGGGAGCGGCCGAACTGGTTCGCGCCGGAAGGTGTCGAGCCGAAAGACGTCTATTCGATGGGCCGGCAGAACTGGTTTTCACCCGTCGGTGACGAACATCGCCATGTGCGCGAAAAGATCGGCATTTTCGACCAGTCGTCGTTTGCCAAATACGAAATGACCGGAGTGGACGCGCTGAAGGCGCTGGACTGGATCTGCGCCAACGACGTTGCCAAGCCGGTCGGCCGGCTGACCTACACGCAGCTCCTTAACACGCGCGGCGGCATCGAGGCCGATTTGACCGTGGCGAGGCTCGGTGAGGAGAAATTCTACATCGTCACCGGCACCGGTTTCCGCAAGCATGATTTCTCCTGGATTGCCGATCATATCGGCAGGGAGTTCGACGTGACGCTGACCGACGTCACCGAGGATTTCGGCACGTTGTCGTTGATGGGGCCACGCGCCCGTGACGTGCTGTCGGCGGTGACCGATGCCGACGTCTCGAACGCCGCCTTTCCGTTCGGCCATGTTCGCGAGATTGTCATTGCCGGCCACGCCGTGCGGGCGCTGCGTATCACTTATGTCGGCGAACTAGGCTGGGAATTGCATGCGCCGATCGCGGCGACGGGCGAGGTTTTCGACGCGCTTATGGCGGCGGGCGCTGTCCACGACATCCGCCCGGTCGGCTACCGGGCGCTGGAATCGCTGCGGCTGGAAAAAGGCTACCGCGCCTGGGGCGCCGACATCACACCCAACGACACGCCGCAGGAGGCCGGCCTCGGCTGGGCGGTGAAGCTCAGGAAGAACACCGATTTCCTCGGCCGGCGGGCGCTTGAAAAGCTCGATGGCTCGACGCTCAGGAAACGCTTTGCCGGCTTCACGGTCGATGATCCGGATGTCGTGCTGCTCGGGCGCGAGACCATCCTGCGCAACGGCGAGGCGGTCGGTTATCTCACCAGCGGCGGCTATGGCTACACCATCGGCAAGAACATCGGCTACGGCTATGTGCGCAATGCGGATGGCGTCAGCGATGATTTCCTCACCTCCGGCGATTACGAGCTGGTGGTGGCAATGGAACGGACGCCGGCTAAGATCCACCTCGAGCCGCTTTACGATCCGGCAGGAGCAAAGGTGAAGGCGTAGAGCCTTCCGATTTTCAGCCTCAGTTCACGATGAGCACCAGCCCCCGGCTCGGCACGGTATCGGCCTCGCCCGGCATCGAGACATAGGGCGGCGTCTCCTCGGCGCGGGTGACGTTGCCTTGCGCCTCGAGTTCGGCGATCCGGGCGGCAAACCCGGCATCCCACAGCGTGTTCTTCACGGTCAGCACGATTACCCCTCCCGGCCGGCAGATGCGGATCAACTCCTCCAGCCCTTCGGCTCCGACATGGCCGGACGTGAAGACGCCGGCTGAGATGATCCCGGCATAGGCATCGTCCACGAAAGGCAGCGGTCCGCCAAGCGCCAGGCAGTGCAGCGCCGAATAGACGCCCTTGCGCGCGGCTTGCGCCAGCATGCCTTCCGAGATGTCGAGGGCCTCGACCTGCGGATAGCCGGTGATGGCAAGCCATTCGCCGATGAGCCCGGTGCCGGCCCCGGCATCGAGCAGAGGAGCGGCGCCGCGTGGCAGATGGCGGGCCAGCAAGGCAAGGCAGATGGTCGGATGGCGATAGCCGGCCGCCGACATGTCGGCGTCATAAGTGCCTGCCCAACTGTCGTAGAGCGCGGCTACGTCTTCCGGCCGCTTCGCCGCATAGGCTGCGGCGAGCGCGCTCTGCTGTTTGCTGTCCGTCATCGCTTTCCGTCGCCTGGTATCGATCCGCAACGCGATCATAGCCAAACGGCGAAAACTGTGGAACCGTCATCGTCGCAATAACACGGGCAAAGGAGCGAAAGCGATGGCGGATGACCAGGCACGCGCCGCACTTGCGGCCATTCCGATGCTGGCCGGCTATGACGGCCCGCTGGAACGGCTCGGCGGCCTAACCAACCTCGTCTTCAGGGGCAAGGATTTCTGCCTGCGCATCCCCGGCAAGGGTACCGAGGAATACATCAACCGCGCTAACGAGGCAGTGGCGGCGCGGGAGGCGGCGAAGGCCGGCGTCAGCCCGGAAGTGCTGCATGTCGATGCCGAAACTGGCGTGCTGGTGACCCGCTTCATCGCCGGCGCCGAGACGATGTCGCCGGAAAAATTCAAGACCCGACCGGGCAGCCCGGCACGGGCCGGCAAGGCCTTTCGCAAGCTGCACACATCCGGCGCGGTGTTCCCCTTCCGCTTCGAGCTGTTTGCGATGATCGACGATTATCTGAAAGTTCTGTCGACCAAGGACGTCGCCCTGCCTGCCGGCTACCACGATGTGGTCGGCGAGGCGGAAACCGTGCGCTCGGCGCTTGCGGCTCGTCCTCTGCCGATCGTCGCCTGCCACTGCGACCCGCTATGCGAAAACTTTCTCGACACGGGCGACAGGATGTGGATCGTCGACTGGGAATATTCCGGCATGAACGATCCGCTCTGGGATCTCGGTGACCTCAGCGTCGAAGGGCAATTCGACGCCGCGCAGGACGAGGAAATGATGCTGGCCTATTTCGGCGGCGAGCCGAGACCGGCGGAGCGCGCCCGCATCGTCATTTACAAGGCGATGTGCGACCTGCTGTGGACGCTGTGGGGCTTGATCCAGCTTGCCAACAAAAATCCGGCCAACGACTTTCGCGCCTATGCCGACGGCCGGTTTGCGCGCTGCAAGACGCTGATGGAGACGCCGGAGTTTTCAAGGCATCTGGCGGCGGTGCGCCGGGGTTAATTCACACCCTTCGGCACATTTTCGGGCGGCACGGTGTCGACCACCTTCTGGCGATGGAAAATGAACAGGCCGGCCAGCACGACGATGGCCGAGCCGATCAGGATGCGCGGTCCAGGCACATCGCCGAAGAAGGCGAGGCCGAAGACGACTGCCCACAATAGCAGGCTGTAATGCAGCGGCGCCAAGGTCGAGGCCGGTGCCAGCTTCAACGCCCGGGTGATCATCAGATGCGCGCCGCAGGAGACGATACCGAGAAGCAGCATGGCGCCGAAATCCAGCGAGGACGGCGTCTTCCAGGTGCCGAGGGTCAACGCAGCGCCGACCAGCAGCGTGCCGATGGTTTGCCAGGTGACAAGCGAAGTGTCGCTGGTGCCGCGCAGCCGCCGATTGAGGATGATGGCGAAAGCAAAGGAAATGCTGCCGGCGAGCGCGAACATCGACGACAGCGAGAACGCGGCCGAAGACGGCTTCAGCATGATCAGCACGCCGCAGAAACCGACCAGGATAGCCGCCCAGCGGCGCCAGCCGACCCTTTCGCCGAGCAAAAAGTGCGACAGCGCCGCCACATAGATCGGCCCGGCCATGTAGAAGCTCATCACATCGGCGAGCGGCAGATAGACGACCGCCGCGTAGAACAGCGCCGTGTCGAGCGTCGTCATCACCACGCGCAGCAGCTGCAGCTCCGGCCGCTCCATGCGAAACAGCTTGGCCGCACCCTGATGAGCAATCATCGGCCCGAGTATGAAAAAAGCGCCGATCGAGCGGATCAGCACGACCTGGCCGACGGAAAAACTGGCGACCAGCCACTTGCCCATAGCGTCGTTCAACGCAAACAGGAAATCGCCGGCGAGCATCAGCAGGATACCGGCCAGCAGCACGTTCCTGATCGTTGAGTTCTGGGATGCGGGCTGCGCCATTCCGTTACCGGTTCCTCGCCGTGGCTACGGTGACCCGCGTCGTAGTCGCAAGCAGCGGCCGTGACGAGGCGAAAATCGAGAATTCGGTAAGACCAGCGCCGGAAATCGGCTGGACTAATGCATGTCGCGCAAAAGTGTGCAGCGATTTTGCGACAACGACATGCATCAAAACAGGAACTTAAAGCGCGTCGCATGAGGCCGGTCGAGCGCGACGCGCTTTAAGCGTGGCGCCGGTTCACTGTGCCCGGCCTTCCGGCGATCGAAAGCCGCGTGTCCTGCCGGCTCCGCTCGGCCACCACCTTGCCCCTGGCGATGACGCAGAGACGCTCGGGGCGCAGCCGCAGCGCCTCGACCGGATTGCCGGCATCGAGAACGACCAGGCTGGCGCGCTTGCCGACGGCAAGGCCAAGGTGGTCTAGGCCCATGATGGCGGCATTGACGTTGGTGACCATGTCGAAACAGCGCGCCATCTCGGCCGGGCTCGACATCTGCGCGACATGCAGGCCCATGAAGGCGACGTCGAGCATGTCTGCGGTGCCCAGCGAATACCAGGGGTCGAGCACGCAATCCTGGCCCCAGCCGACGCGGATCCCGTGCGCCAGCATTTCCTTGACCCGGGTCAGGCCGCGGCGCTTGGGAAAGGTGTCGTGGCGGCCCTGCAGCATGATGTTGATCAGCGGATTGGGGATTGCCGAAACGCCGGCCTCGGCAATCAGCGGCAATAGCTTTGAAACGTAGTAATTATCCATCGAATGCATCGATGTCAGGTGCGAGCCGGCCACTCTGCCCTGCAATCCAAGCCGCTGCGTCTCATAGGCAAGCTGCTCGATGTGGCGCGACAGCGGATCGTCGGTCTCGTCGCAATGCAGGTCGACCAGCAGCCCCCGTTCGGCCGCGATCTCGCAGAGTTCCGTCACCGAGCGCGTGCCGTCCGCCATTGTGCGCTCGAAATGCGGAATGCCGCCGACGACATCGACGCCCAGGTTGAGCGCGCGGACGGTGTTTTCGCGCGCCGTCGGCGAGCGGTAAAACCCGTCCTGCGGGAAGGCGACCAGCTGCAGGTCGATATAGGGGGCGACCGTCTTCTTCACGTCGAGCAGCGCTTCGACCGCCAGCAGGCGGTCGTCACAAACATCGACATGGGTACGGATGGCGAGCAGGCCCATCGACACCGCCCAGTCGCAATAGGCAAGCGCGCGGTCGCGCACCGCCTCGTGGGTCAGAAGCGGCTTCAGCTCGCCCCACAGCGAGATGCCTTCCAGCAGCGTGCCCGAGACATTGATGCGCGGAATGCCGAGCGAAAGCGTGGCGTCCATATGGAAATGCGGATCGACGAAGGGCGGCGAGACCAGATTGCCATGAGCATCGATCGCCGTGCCGGCGCTGACGTTCAGCTCAGGCTCTATCGCTGCGATCGTTTCGCCGACGATGCCGATATCGGCGATCCTGCCGTCGGGCAGCGTCCCGCCGCGCACCACAAGGTCAAAATCCATCCGCCGTCATCCCCTTTGAAGAAGCACACTTATTCCGGTACGTACCGCACCGCCCCCTTGGCGGCACTTGTCGCCATCGCCGCATAGGCGCGCAAGGCCGTCGTCACCTTGCGCTTGCGCTTTTCCTCAGGCTTCCAGGCAGCCGTTCCCTTGGCCTCCATCGCCGCGCGGCGGGCGGCGAGCTCCGCGTCGTCGACAGCCAGCCGGATGGTGCGGTTGGGGATATCGATCTCGATCGTGTCGCCTTCCATGACCAGTCCGATCAGCCCGCCTTCCGCCGCTTCCGGCGAGACGTGGCCGATCGACAGGCCGGAGGTGCCGCCGGAAAAACGCCCGTCGGTGATCAGCGCGCAGGCTTTGCCGAGGCCTTTCGACTTCAAATAGCTGGTCGGGTAGAGCATTTCCTGCATGCCGGGGCCGCCGCGCGGCCCTTCATAGCGGATGACGACGACATCGCCGGCCTTGATCTCGTTCGACAGGATTGCCTTGACGCTGGCGTCCTGGCTTTCGAACACTCTTGCCGGGCCGGTGAATTTCAGGATCGATTCATCGACACCCGCCGTCTTCACGATGCAGCCGTCGAGCGCCAGATTGCCTTTCAGTACGGCAAGGCCGCCGTCCCTTGAGAAAGGATGTTCGGCCGAGCGGATAGCACCTTTCTCGCGGTCGAGATCGAGCTCGTCCCAGCGGCGGTCCTGGCTGAAGGCGACCTGCGTCGGCACGCCGCCGGGTGCCGCCAGGAAGAAATCGCGGACATTCTGGCTGGAGGTGCGCGAAATATCCCAATGGTCCAGCGCTTCGCCGAGGCTTGCGGTGTGCACTGTCGGCAGGTCGCGGTTGATCAACCCGGCGCTATCCAGCTGGCCGAGGATCGCCATGATGCCGCCAGCGCGGTGGACGTCCTCCATATGAACGTCTGCCTTGGCCGGGGCAACCTTGCACAGCACTGGCACCCGCCGCGACAGCCGGTCGATGTCCTCCATGGTGAAGTCGACCTCGCCCTCATGTGCCGCGGCAAGGATGTGCAGCACGGTGTTGGTCGAACCGCCCATGGCTATGTCGAGCGTCATGGCGTTCTCGAAGGCGCCCTTCGAGGCGATGCTGCGCGGCAGCGCGGTGTCGTCGTTCTGCTCGTAATAGCGTTGGGCAAGATCGACGATCAGATGGCCGGCCTCGACGAACAGGCGCTTGCGATCGGCATGCGTCGCCAGCGTCGAGCCGTTGCCCGGCAGCGAGAGGCCGAGCGCCTCGGTTAGGCAGTTCATCGAATTGGCGGTGAACATGCCAGAGCAGGAGCCGCAGGTCGGACAGGCCGAGCGCTCGATGATCTTGACGTCCTCGTCGGAGATCTTGTCGTCGGCGGCCGCCACCATGGCGTCGACCAGGTCAAGCGCCTGGCTCTTGCCGGCGAGCACCACCTTGCCGGCCTCCATCGGCCCGCCGGAGACGAAGACAGTCGGGATGTTGAGGCGCAGCGACGCCATCAGCATGCCGGGCGTGATCTTGTCGCAATTCGAGATGCAGACCATCGCGTCGGCGCAGTGCGCGTTGACCATGTATTCGACGGAGTCGGCGATCAATTCGCGCGACGGCAGCGAATAGAGCATGCCGTCATGGCCCATGGCGATGCCGTCATCGACGGCGATGGTGTTGAACTCCTTGGCGACGCCGCCGGCCTTTTCGATCTCGCGGGCAACCAACTGGCCGAGATCCTTCAGATGGACATGGCCGGGCACGAATTGGGTGAAGGAATTGACCACGGCAATGATCGGCTTGCCGAAATCCGAATCCTTCATCCCGGTGGCGCGCCAAAGGCCGCGGGCGCCGGCCATGTTGCGGCCATGGGTGGTGGTGCGGGAACGGTAGGCGGGCATTGAACTGTCCTTGCTGTCTGCGTCGCGCCGGACAGGCGCGGAAAACCGGAATGAGCCGCAGGCCTTATAGACGCCACGCTCTGGTCTGGCCACAATTTTGCGCTGCGCCAGGGTGCGGAACGAGCGGCCAGCCGAAGACGCAGCCGGCCCAGACCGTAAAAAAGTCAGAGGTGCTGTCGGATCGTGTTTTGCTCAAGCGTCCTTGGGCAGACGGCGGGACCGGGCATCAATCGCCAGCCAGCCGTTTTGCGAATGAAAACAAACCCAAAACCAGCCCGAGGAGCAAGAGAATGCAAAAGATCACCCCCTGCCTGTGGTTCGACGACCAGGCCGAGGAGGCCATGAACCATTACATCTCCATCTTCAAGAATTCGAAGGTGCTGAGCGTGCTGCGCTGGCCCAAGGGCAGCGGCGATAATGAGGGCAAGGTGCTGATGGTCTCATTCGAGCTCGACGGCGTTCAGTTCCAGGCGCTCAACGGCGGGCCGCAATTCAAGTTCACCCAGGCGGTCTCGCTCTCCATCGACTGTAAGACGCAGGAGGAGGTCGACTATTTCTGGGACAGGCTCATCGCTGGCGGTGGCGAGCCCAGCCAGTGCAGCTGGCTGAAGGACAAATTCGGCCTCTCCTGGCAGGTCGTTCCCGAGCAGTTGCCCAGGCTGCTGCTGGACCCCGACACGGAAAAGGCCGGCCGCGTCATGCAGGCGATGATGCAGATGAGCAAGATCGACATCGCCAAGATCGAAGAGGCAGCCAAGGGGTGAACGAACGCGCTCTTGCCTTCTCCCACAACAAGGGGAGAAGGGAAGGGGCGCGTCAAGCCGCTCTGTCGCGGACCTGATAATCCTTGACCGCGGCGAAGCGGATCGCCTTCCAGCGCTCGGCCTCGTAGTTAAGCGAGAAAGCGTGCTGGGCGAGGAACACCGGATCGTTGTCGAGATCGCGGGCGATGTCGCCGCGATGCGCCTCGATGAAGCGCTGGAGCTCGGCCCTGTCGTCGGCCGATATCCAGCGGCAGACGGAAAAGCGCGACATCTCGAAATCGACCGGCAGCGTGTATTCGAAGTTCAGGCGCTCCTTCAACACGTCGAGCTGCAGGGCGCCGACGACGCCGACGATGGCCGGTGAACCGTCCTCCGGCGAGAACAATTGCACGACGCCTTCCTCGGCCATCTGGTGCAGCGCTTCCTTGAGCTTCTTGGCTTTCATGGCATCGCCGAGGCGAACGCGGCGCAGGATTTCAGGCGCGAAATTCGGCACGCCGCGAAACAGGATCTCCTCGCCCTCGGTCAGCGTGTCGCCGATGCGCAGCGTGCCGTGGTTGGGGATGCCGACGACATCGCCGGCGAACGCCTCGTCGGCGGTGACGCGGGTGCGGGCGAAGAAGAATTGCGGTGCCGACAGGCTCATCGGTTTTCCCGTGCGCACCAGCTTGGCCTTCATGCCGCGCTCGAGCTTGCCGGAGCAGACGCGGACGAAAGCGATGCGGTCGCGGTGGTTGGGGTCCATATTGGCTTGGATCTTGAAGACGAAGGAGGTCATCTTGTCCTCGGTCGCCTCGACCTTGCGGCTGTCGGCCTCCTGCGCGCGCGGCGGCGGCCCATAGGCACCGAGCGCCTCGATCAGGTCGCGCACGCCGTAATTGCGCAGCGCCGAGCCGAAATAGACCGGCGTCAAATGGCCTTCGCGGAAGGCTTCCAGATCGAGCGGGCGGCAGGCCTCGCGTGCCAGCTCCAGCTCCTCGATGAAAGCCTCGCGCTCGTTCTCCGGCAACAGGCCGGCGACCCGGTTGGAATCGGGTCCATTGACCGGCGTGCGCTCCTTCTCGGCGTCGCCCTTGCGCACCGCGTTCAGCGCCAGATGGTAAGTGCCGGAAAAGGTCTTGCCGCGGCCGATCGGCCAGGTGATCGGCGCTGTATCGAGCGCCAGCTTCTGCTCGATCTCGTCGAGGATGTCGAATGGGTCGCGGCTTTCGCGGTCCATCTTGTTGACAAAGGTGATGATCGGGATGTCGCGCAGCCGGCCGACCTCGAATAGTTTCAGCGTGCGCGGCTCGATGCCCTTGGCGGCGTCGATCACCATGACGGCGCTGTCGACCGCCGACAGCGTGCGATAGGTGTCGTCGGCGAAATCCTCGTGGCCGGGCGTGTCGAGCAGGTTGAAGACGGTGTCCTCGTATTCGAAGGTCATCACCGAGGTGACCACCGAAATGCCGCGCTCCCGTTCGATCTTCATCCAATCCGAGCGGGTCTGGATGCGGTCCTTCTTGGCCTTGACCTCGCCGGCAAGCTGGATGGCGCCGCCGAACAAAAGCAGTTTTTCGGTGAGCGTGGTCTTGCCGGCGTCGGGGTGGGCAATGATCGCGAAAGTGCGGCGGCGCGATACCGCTTCTGTAATCATTTCGGACATTTTTCAGGATTTCCGTGTGAGGCCGGGCTTCTAGCAGCGGAGTGCAGTGCTGTCGACCTCTCCGGCTGCCGCTGCCGGCGGTTCACGTTCCGGCGTCAGGCCGGTTCGGCCGCACGGCTCTGGGAGGCCACCTCGGGAATCCACTCGGCAATCGCGGCGCCGATCCTGTCGGCATGGTCCTCCTGCAGATAATGTGAGCCGGGTCCGAGATCGATCAACCGGCAGTTCTTCAGGCCCGCCGCGAATTCCCGTGCCGCCTGCGGCGAGACGAGGGCGCCCGGATCGCCTGAGAAAAGCAGCTTCGGGTAGGAGGAAAGCCGGAGCGCCCGATGGTCGTTCTCACTGATGGCGGCGACATCGGCGGGCTGGCCTTCGATCGGCAGTTCGCGCGGCAGCCGCAGGATCGGCTTGCGCGATTGCGGCGTCGGGAACGGCGCCCGGTAGGCGGCCATTTCCTCATCACTCATCGTGCGCACCACAGCAGCCGGCAGCACTTTTTCGACGAAGACGTTGTCTTCCAGGACAAGCTTCTCACCGACGCCGGGTGTGCGCATTGCCTTGAACAATTCGCGCGCCTGCGGACGCTGGTGAAAATCGTCCCAGCTCTCGGAAGGGCGGATGAATTCCATGAAGGCGAGGCCGAGGATCCGCTGCGGCCGCCGTGCGGCGAGATGGAAGGCGAGCGCGGTGCCCCAGTCCTGCGCGACGACCACCATGTCGGTGATGCCAAGCGTCTCGATGAAAGCGTCGAGATAGCGGACGTGGTCGAAGAAGCGATAGTCGATGTCCGGCTTGCCGGATTGGCCATAGCCGATCAGGTCGGGCGCAATGCAGCGGCCGAACGGCGCCACATGCGGGATGATGTCGCGCCAGATGTAGGACGACGTCGGGTTGCCGTGCAGGAAGAGCACCGTCGGGCCGGCCGTACCTGCCTCGACATAGGAGATGGTGGAATCGAGTACCGCGACTTGCGAGCGCGGCAACATTGTGCGCTTTTCGAGTTTCGGGTTCATCGGATCAGCTCCTTTTTACGAAGACTGTTTTGAAGACGATATTCTTGAAACGCTCGAGCGGTCCGGGACTGCGCTCCACCTTCATGCGCAGCATCGCGCCTTGCCAGGAACTCAACAGGAAATCGGCGAGATCCTCGGCATCGAACGCGTCGGTGATGTCGCCGGCCGCCTGGCCCTCGGCGATGCATTCGGCGAAGGGCTTACGCCAGCGTTCGAAAATGGCGACGAGTTGCAGCCTCAGCGCCTCGCTGTGAGCCGCCGTCTCGAGGCTGAGATTGCCGATCATGCAGCCCCGTGCCCAATCATGCGCCTCCAGCTTCGACGTGATGATTTCGAGATAGCGGCGCAAGCGCCCGACCGGGGGCGTGCCGTCCCGGGCAAGGGCCTGCTCCACCAAACCGTTCACATAGGCGAAATAGCGGTCCAGCACCTCGCCGGTGAACGCCTCCTTGGAGGCAAAATGATTGGTGAAGGACCCCGGGCGGGCATCGGCCGCGGCGACGATGTCGCGCACGCCGGCGGCCGAATAGCCGGAACTCCAGATGGTTTTGAAACCGGCGTCGAGAAGTTTTTCGCGAAGTGAATGTCTGGCCATAGCGATACAATACGTACGTACGTATTAAAGTCAAGAGGCATATTTGATACCGAGTGCTCTTGGCAGAACCCACTGGCAATGGCATCGCAGTGGTCGCGTTGGACCGAGGAGTGAAGCGTGACAGCGGCGAAAGAAGTGATTGTCATCGGCGCCGGCATCATCGGCGCCTCCATCGCCTGGCACCTGACCAGGGCCGGGGCAAAGGTGACGGTCATTGCCGGCAGCGGCGCCGGCGGCATCGCGACGCCGAATTCCTTTGCTTGGATCAATGCCAGCTGGGGCAACCCGGAGGTCTATTTCCGGCTGCGCATTCGGTCGATGGCCGAATGGACGCGGCTGGCGAACGAGGTGCCCGGCATCCCGTTGCAGTGGTGCGGTGGCTTGTGCTGGGACCTGCCGCGTGCCGAACTTGAGGCCTATGCGGCCGAGCACGCCGCCTGGGGCTACGGCATCGAGCGTGTCGACCGTGCCGGAGCGGCGCGCATCGAGCCCAATCTGACCGAGCTTCCCGATTTCGCCCTTCATGTCGCCGAGGAAGGTGTCGCCGAGCCGGTCGCTGCCACGCAAGCACTGCTGGTTGACGCCGAGCGGCGCGGCTCGCGGCTGCTGACGGGAGTTACCGCGACCGCGCTTGTGCAGGCCAACGGCAGGATTGCCGGCGTCGATACATCCGGCGGGCGGATTGCTGCCGACGAGGTGGTGATCGCGGCCGGAGCCGGCTCTCCGGCACTAGCGGCAACAGCCGGGATAGCACTGCCGATCGAGACGCCACCCGGCCTGGTCGTGCATTCGCGCCCCACCGAAAAGCTGCTCAACGGCCTGGTGATCGGCGATCGCCTGCATATGCGCCAGACGGCGGAAGGCCGCATCATCGCCGGCTCGGATTTCGGTGGCGCCGATCCCGGCATGGATGCCGCGGCGACCGCCCGCGACCTGTTTGCGGCGATGAAGGCGATGCTGCGCGGCGCGGATGGGTTGGAACTCGATTTCCACACCATTGGCTACCGGCCGACGCCGGTCGATGGCTTTCCGATCATCGGCCGCGCCGCAGGCACGAGCGGCGTCTACGTCGCGGTCATGCATTCCGGCATCACGCTGGCCCCGGCCGTCGGCCTGTTCGCCGCCCGCGAAGTCCTCGACGGCGAGCGCGATCCGCTGCTTGATTCCTACGGGCTGGGGCGGTTTACTCAATAGCCGGGCGGGCGGCGAAAGCCGCCGGTCAGCGGCTCGATTGCCCTGGCGATCCCGAGCAGGCACGACTCCGACCAGCGTTTGCCAACAAGCTGTAGTCCGATGGGCAGGCCATTGCTGTCCTGTCCGCAGGGCAGCGACAGTGCCGGATGGCCGCTGTAGTTGAACACCGCGCCATAGGCCGGCAGCATCCAGTAGCTTTGCTTCTCGCCGTCGACCTCGATCGGCGTTCCCGGTTCGCAATGCGGGAACGCGGTGACCATGGCGACGGGGCACAACAAGGCGTCGCAGCCGTCTAAGAACCGTTCCCACGCCAGGATGGAGCGGTCGCGGCGGGCGAGCGCCTCGAACCAGCGCGAGACCGGCGTCGGCTTCTCCGGTGGTCCGGGCTGCGCCGCCTCCAGCATCATGCCGATCAGCGCACCGCCTTGCTTCAGGTCGTCGTGCAGGTCGAGCTCCGGCAATTTGGCTTCCTCGACGATGGCGCCCGCGGCCTGAAGCTCTTTAGCCAGGCTTTCGACCGCCGCGCTGATCTCGCCGGCCACCGGAAAGCCCGGAAAGGACGGCGCGACGGCAATGCGCAAATTTTTGAGATCCAGCTCCGGCATGGTTTCGACCGGTACCGGCGCAAGGTCTGTATCGCTTCCATCCGGCCCGGCAATGACGCGGTAGATCAGCGCCAGGTCCTCGACGCTGCGCGCCATCGGTCCGAGGCAGGAGATCAGCCTCACGCTGCGCGGCGCCCCGCCTGGATCGGGGAAGGCGCCGGCGAGCGAGACGCGGTGCTCGGTCGGCTTGAGGCCGTAGACGCCGCAAAATGCAGCGGGCAGCCGGATTGAATCCTGCATGTCGGTGCCGACCTCGAACGGCGTCATCCCGGTGCTGAGCGCCGCCGCCGCACCGCCACTGGAGCCGCCGGCGGTGCGCTGGAGATTCCAGGGGTTGCCGGTGCGGCCGAACAGCGGATTGCTCGACTGCCAGTCACCGAGCATTGTCGCCACATTCGTCTTGCCCACCAGTATGCCGCCTGCCGCCTTCAGCCGGGCAACGACCGGACTGTCTGCTCTCGGGGCATAGTCGGCGAAGGGCGGGAAGCCGACGGTGGTTCTCATGCCAGCGGTTTCGTGCGTGTCCTTGAGTGTGAAAGGCACGCCGTGCAGCGGCCCAAGGGCCTCGCCGTGCGCCTGCGCTTCGTCGGCCTCGCCGGCGCGTTGCCGCGCACCGTCCCGATCGAGGGTTACGACGGCGTTAACCGCCGCATTGTGCCTGTCGATCTGCGCCAGATGCTCGTCCAGCACCTCTATTGCGGAAACCGCACGGTCGCGGATGGCCGCGGCCAGTTTGGTGGTCGAGGAAAAGACGATATCCATCGTGACTGCTCCGGGCTATCGCGCCGCGCTCCTCAAAATGGCGGATTGGCGCGTAGCTTCAAGCCTGGCTCGGCATTTCGACGATGGCGGCGCTTGATCGGGATTGCGCTGCCGGGATCCGTTGACCGTCGGCGCTGTCCAGCGGCCTCGCCGCGATCGGCGCCTCTACGGCTTACCGTCCCCTGTTGTGCGTCCGCTTATAGAGCTCACGGATGATGCCGCTTGCCGTGGTCTCGAACAGAAACGGCAAGAAAGCATGAATGAGCGCGGCAAAGGCCGCCATGAACAATCGCGACGAGAACCATGCGGCGAAAGCCATATGGCCGAAATAGCTCTCGCCGACCGCGGCCGGGTGAGAGGTGAAAAGTCTTGCGAGCCGTGCTGTCATGTCGATCCCTCCTGCCGGCATGAAGAGCCGGCCATGAATATCCTGCCACGGCTGTTCGGTTGATCGGTCTCAAATTGTCCTTGTCTCAGGCCGAATTTTGGGACAATCATCCCACATGATGCCGGAAATCGACGAAATAGACCGGAGATTGCTGGCCGAGCTGCAACGCGACGGCACGCTGTCCGTCGACCAGCTCTCGGCAAGAATATCGCTGTCGCGTAATGCCTGCTGGCGCCGGGTCAAGCGGCTGGAGGAAGACGGCATCATCACCGGTCGGGTGGCGCTGGTCGACGCCGACAAGCTTGGGCTCGGCCTCTCCGTGTTCATCCTGATCCGCACCTCGAACCACGATCCCGACTGGCTGCAAAGATTCCGGGCGGCGGTGACCGGCTTTGCCGAGATCACCGGCGCCTACCGCATGTCCGGCGATCTCGACTATGTCCTGCGCGCCCGTGTCGCCGATGTGAAGGCGTATGACCGGCTCTACCAGCGGCTGATCGCCAAGGTGGCGCTGTCGGACGTTTCGGCCTCTTTCGTCATGGAGGAGATCAAGGAGACCACGGTCGTTCCGATGGACCTGCGCTGAAGCGGAACTGTGCTGAAAGAAAGCCGTTGATAGCATTGCCGCCGAGTTGACTGAACCGGCGTTCGCGACGATAGGATCAGCCTCATGCGCGCAGCACTTTATCCTACCTCCGTCATCGGTCCGGCTGTCGGCTTCGTCAGGCTGCCGCATGGCGAGGGATTGCCGCTTCCTGCCTATGAGAGCTCGGGCGCCGCCGGCATGGACCTGCGCGCCGCCGTCCCGGACGACAGGCCGCTCTTGATTCTGCCGGGAAAGCGCGCGCTGGTGCCGACCGGGCTGATCCTGGAAATTCCGGAGGGCGTCGAAGGCCAGGTCCGGCCGCGTTCCGGCCTCGCCTTCAAGCACGGGCTCACCTGCCTCAACACCCCGGGCACCATCGACAGCGACTATCGCGGCGAGGTCAAGGTGCTGCTGATCAATCTCGGCGACGAGGATTTCGCGGTGACACGCGGCATGCGGATCGCCCAGATCGTCTTCGCCCCGGTGACGCAGGCGACCGTCGAGGAGCGCACATTGGCTGGCGGCACTGTGCGCGGCTCGGGCGGCTTCGGATCGACCGGCACCGCTTGATGAAAATACCCAAACTCGTCATCTTCGATTGCGACGGGGTTCTGGTCGATACCGAGAACCTGGCCAATCGGCGCCTCGCCGAGTGGCTGACCGCGGCCGGCTTTCCGGCCAGCTTCGAATATTGCCGCAAGAATTTTTCCGGCCGCAGCATGGTCTCGGTGCAGAAGGAAGTCGAGGCGACCGGCGTCAGCCTCGGCGCCGATTTCGTCGAGCGCTGGAACGCCGGCCTGCCGGACCTGTTCGCGCATGGCGTCGAGGCCATCCCCTACGTTCGCGAGTTCATCGAAACCGTGCACGCCGCCGGCATCGCCACCTGCGTCGCCTCGTCGGCACGGGTGTCCAAAATGCACATCACGCTCGGCCAGACCGGGCTGCTGCCGCTGTTCGAGCATGCGCTGTTCAGCTCGACCATGGTCTCGCGTGGCAAGCCGTTCCCCGACCTCTTCCTGCATGCAGCAGCGACAATGGGCTTCGCGCCCGCCGACTGCATCGTCATCGAGGACAGCGTCGCCGGGACGACAGCGGGCATCGCCGCCGGCATGCGCGTCTATTCCTACCACGGCGACCCGCTTTCCGATCGCAATGGACTGATCGAAGCCGGCGGTATCCTGTTCGACGACATGCGTGAACTGGCCGGGCTGGTGCCGATCCACTGATCGCCTTTGTTCAAGCTGCGCTGTATGTTGCAGCTGCTTGTGCTAGCTTGCGCGCGCCCGACATAAACGAGCGCGCGCATGACCTTCTCCCTGCTTCGTTTCCTCTTTGCCTGCCTGCTGTTGCCCTGTCTTTGGACGGCGGCCAGCGCTGAGGCCGTCAGCTTCCCGGAGCTCGGCAGCGCTCTCCCCGGCCACGGCGATGTCACCTATCTCGACCTCGCCAGGATGGTCATTCCCGATCTGGCCGCGGACAAGGACGGCTTTTTCCGGGGTTCGACGCCGATCGAGATGCGTCACGTCGCTGGACCGGACTACGACGGCTCGCCGCCGGTGACGTCGGGTCTTTCCAATGCCGGCGTGCTCGGCATCAAGGCCGGCGGCAAGGAGCGGCTGGCCATGCTGTTCGACCTCGGCGACTCGCCCGACAGTGCCGAGGGCTATGCCGTGCTGGCGCTCTACGACGTCACCGGCAAGCCGGCGCTGCTCGACGCGGTCAATGTCGCCGTCGACCGCATCACCTCTCTTCGCGATCCGGGCAAGCTGCCGATCGGGCCTGGTGACGACGCCATCATCAGCATGAGCATCCATTTCAATTCGAGCCAGGGCTATGGGATCACGCCGCTGATCATGGTCCGCAACGACAGGTTCGAGCTGATCGACATGATCTATACGTTCGACGAAAACCTCTGCACCCATAGGAGGACGCAGAATGCGGCGTTCCAGGCGATCGCCGACGGCCAGCCCTATGCAGCCATCAAGGTCACGGTGACCGGCGCGACGCTGCCGGGGGAAGAAAGCTGCGACGGCCAGCAGCCGCCAGAGGCGTCTTCGCGCGACATTTCCGTCACCTATCATTGGGACAAAAACGCTTCGCACTACGTCAAGGATTCCGACGCGCTGGACCGATTGGCAGATGAGAACGCCAAACGCTTCTGAACCAACCGCATTTGTTTGCCCGGCGCGTTCCGCCGGGCTAGAATTTGCCTCACATTCTGCACTGGAGGGGAGCATCCATGGACAAGGGCAAGATTTTTCGCGACCTGCATGCCTCGATCTTCGTCATGGCCAATTCCTGGGACGTCGGCACGACCAAGCTCTTGGCCTCGTTCGGCTTCAAGGCGCTGGCCACGACCAGCGCCGGCTTTGCCTTTTCGCGCGGCCTGCCCGATGGCGCGGTGACGTTCGAGGCAATGATCCATCATTGCCGTGAAGTGGCGGCGGCGACCGGGTTGCCGGTTTCGGCGGACCTCGAAAGGGGCAAGGGCGACAGCGCGACAAGTGCCGGCGAGACCATCTTCGCCGCCGAGGCGGCTGGCCTCGCCGGCTGCTCGATCGAGGACCATACCGGCGAGCCCGACAAGCCGATCTATGATTTTGCGCATGCCGTCGAGCGCGTCGCGGCGGCGGCGGAAGCGGCACGGGCGCTGAAACGCGATTTCGTCTTCACCGCGCGGGCCGAGAATTTTCTGTGGGGCAAGCCCGACCTCGACGATACGATCAAGCGGCTGCAGGCCTTCGAGAAGGCCGGCGCCGACGTGCTCTATGCGCCGGGGCTGGGCGACATTGAGATGGTGCGAACCGTCTGCTCGGCGCTGACCAAGCCGGTCAACGTCATGGCCAGGCCCGGCTTCACCATCGCCGACCTTGCCATGGCGGGGGTAAAGCGCGTCTCGCTCGGCCCATGGCTCACCAATTTCGCCTTCGGCATGCTGGAGACCGCGGCGCGCGAGATCCAGCAGGACGGCACCTTCGGCTTCACCCGCGCCGCCATGCCGTTCGGCAAGCTGCAGGCGCTGTTTGCCAAATCTTCAGCCTAGGTCGGGGCCGGCGAATGACGCTCACCGTCGTCGACATGCACACCGGCGGTGAGCCGTTGCGGATCGTCACCGGCGGCTACCCCAACATTCCCAAGGGCACGATCCTCGAAAAGCGCGCCTATGTGCGCGACCATCTCGATCATCTCAGAAAGATCCTGATGTTCGAGCCGCGCGGCCATTACGACATGTATGGCGCGCTACTGGTGGAGCCCGACCTGCCGGGCGCCGACCTCGCGGTGCTGTTCATGCACAATGAGGGCTATTCGACGATGTGCGGCCACGCCATCGTCGCGCTCGGCCGCTACGCCGTCGACGAGCGGCTGGTGGCGCCACGCGAGCCGCTGACGACCGTCAATATCGAGGCGCCATGCGGGCTGATTTCGGCTGCGGTCGAGGTAACGGATGGCAAGGCCGGTGCGGTGTCCTTCGAAAGCGTGCCGGCGTTTCTGTTCGCCCGCGACCGGCGGATCGATCTGCCGGGCTATGGTCCGGTCGGCTTCGACATCGCTTATGGCGGCGCCTTCTATGCGCTCGCCGACTGCCGCCAGTTCGGGCTGGAATTCGGCAGGAACCGGGTGCGCGATTTCGTCGATGCGGCGACGGCGCTGACCAACAAGCTCAAGGCCGAATTGCCGCTGTCGCATCCCGACCATGCCGATCTCGCCTTTCTCTACGGCACCATCCTGACCGACGGACAGGATGCGTTCTCCGATACGCCGACCAAAAACATCTGCGTTTTCGCCGAAGCCGAGGTCGACCGTTCGCCGACCGGTTCGGGCGTCACCGCGCGGCTGGCGGCAATGCACGCCAAGGGCCAGATCGAGATTGGCCGGACGCGGCTGTTCGAGAGCATCGCCGGCTCGCGCTTTTCCGGCGCGGTCGCGCGCACGGCCACGGCCGGGGCGCATGACGCCATCATCGCCCGAGTCGGCGGCCGCGCCTATTACTCAGGCCGAGCCGAATTCATCGTCGAGGACGATGATGAAATGGGCAGGGGTTTCCTGCTGCGCTAGCTCCTTTCCCGCGCCGAGATCGCCTTGTGCAGATGCACCATCATTGCGGCGGCGAACAGCGGCGTCAGAAGGTTGAGCAGCGGCACGGCGAGGAAAGCGGCGACGACCAGCCCGGCCAGGAATACGGTGACCGCGTGCTTCCTGCGCAGCGCCCTGGCCTCGGCCTCCGGGCGAAAGCGCATGGCGGCGAATTCGAAGAACTCGCGCCCGAGCAGATAACCGTTGACGACGAAGAAAGCGGCGATGTTGATGCCCGGCACCAGCAGAAGCAGCAGGGCGACGATATTGCCGAGGATGACGACGCCGAAGAACCTGATCGCCAGCACCAGCGAGCGTAGCGCCGGAACGGCGCGGCCGGGCGGATCGTCGGGATAGTCGGTGCGCTCGACCGTTTCGGCGACGTCGTCGAGGAACAGGCCGGCGATGATCGCCGTCACCGGCGCGATGAAAAGAGCCAAGCCCAGCGCAAGGCCGATGCCGGCGACGACGGCGCCCAGCCATCCGGCCCAGGAGGGAAGCGCCGGCAGCCATGCATCGATCCATGGCCAGGCCAGCCATTCGAACAGGCTCTTGATCCCGAACCACAGCGCCGCCAGCGCCAGCAAAGTCAGCCCCAGCGTCTTCACGAACACGGAACGGAATTCGGGCGAGAACAGCCGGCTCAAGGCGGCGCGGGCGGCGTCGAGGATCACGGCGTTTCCAATTGCATGTCAAACGTGCTCGTGGCTGATATCTCCGGAATAGGCGGCGACAGCGCAGGCTGCAAGCGCCTAGCGCGCGACCTTCGCCTGGGGAATGGTCATCGCCGCCACGCCGGCGACGACCAGGGCCATTCCCCACCACGCGCTGGGACTAAGGCTTTCGCCAAGGAACACGGCTCCGATAGCGACGCCGATCGGCACCCGCAGATAGGCTTGCGAGGTAGTGCCGACGGAGCCCAGCGTATGGAGGAGGCGGAAATAGATTGAGAAGGCCAGTGCGGTCGAAAACACCGAAAGCCCGAGCAGCGCAAGGACCGAAGCTGTCGATGGCGCCAGGGTCCATGGCCGGTCGAACGCAAGGCTCAACGGGATCAGCATCGCGGCGCCGCAGAGCATCGAACCGGCGGCCGGCACCATCGGGTCGAGCCCCCTGAAGCCGCCGCCCACAACGGCCCCGCCCGCAATCCAGATAGTCGCCCCGCCCACCGCCAGTTGCGGCAACAAATTCGGTACCCGGCCCCCAA
>NZ_JAMYKT010000044.1:0-26818 GCF_040317515.1 Mesorhizobium sp. M1428 | reverse complement strand
CCAACAGCCAGATCGACGATCTCCTGCCTTGGGTCTACATCAACAAGCTCGAGCTCAAGGCCGTGGCCTGAGAACACCGCTTACAGTGATGAATGATGGCGTTCCACATCAAGAATCCCGAGACCGACGCGCTGGCCCCGCGGGTTGCCGCGCTTAAGAGGACTGGTTTGACAGAGGCCGGCCATGCCGCGCTCGAGCATGAGCTTGAGCGCGAACAGGCTAGAGCGTCCTGGTGGAGATCGGCGTCAGGTTCTGCCGGGATCTGCGAGCCCAGGGCAAGCCTGATCAAGGCAGACCCCCCGACAAGGCGTTTTCGCGACAGCCTGTACGAGAATGCCGCTTCAAAGGGGCGGCGGGCGACTTGATGCCAGATGATGCAGACGATCAGCAGGCTCTTCGATACCTATTCCCAGGCGTCACATGCAGTCAGCAGGCTTCAGGCTGCCGGGATTCCTCGCCGGCAGATCAGCGTCGTCGGCTCTTACAACGACAACCAAGAGCCGATCAGTGTTGCCGGAGCTTGCGATGATGAGATGAGCACTCTCTGGCGGGGTGCGGGCGTCGGCGCCGTCGTTGGCGGGCCGGCCGGTCTGCTGGCCGGCTTTGGCGCTTTTGGAGCTCTGGGCATCGATCTTGCGGGGGTGGCCGGCATGGCCTTGATCGGCATGACATGGGGCGGCTTTGCCGGCGGGCTCGTCGAGACGCTCACAGGCTTCCCTCAAACGCCACGCCAGCCCAAGATTGCAGAGGGTGTCATTCTTGTAATGGCTCGCGTCGACGAAAAGCAGGCGGGCGCCGCACAGGTAGCGCTTCTGACCCCCGCACAGCATCGGTCTTTTCCGGGCCGAGGAGCGCTTACTCACGTTCAAAAGTCGGCTCCGCGCCCGATCTGGCGTGAGATGAAGCTCGTCCGCGAAACAGGAATTAAAAGCGAGGCGCGCCCCATGAAACTTTCGCAAAATAAAACCTTGGAGGCATGGGGGCTGCTTGCTCTTGTAGCGTCCGTTGTCCTTTCCGTACTGCTGGCAGGTCTCATCCTTGGCTAAAGCCATGCGCGTTGCCACCGGCGCCGAGGTCCGGCAGTCGGCAACTGGCCAAAGGTGTGGTCAGTTCGAAGGATCAAACCATTCGTGCTAAGTGTTGATAGCTTGTCGCCATAGGAGAGGAAGCCAACGTGGACAAACGGGCTGAAGGAGACGCGGGGAAATCGGCTCGAGGCGAGTTCGAGCTCAAAGCCGAACGATATGGCGTGAACGCCTTTCTTCTCGTTGTCGAACTTGTAAATCTGCTGGAGAAGCGCGGAACGATCAGCAGCGACGACGTCGTGAAAATAGCCGAGGCCGCCGCACTTGCCGTTGCCGCGTCAAGTCAACCCGACGTGAACAGCATCAATCTGTTGCAGGCCATTGCTGCCGCACGCCGGCCCAAATAGGGGCAAGCGACGCGGCCCAGACCGGGCCAGACCGGACAGATACTCCGAGGCCTCCCGAACCTCGAATGGAACCGAGGCGAAGGCTGCGCGGTCTTCAGGCAGCCCTCTGATTTACTTGCAGAAACGACGACCGTTGAGGTGATGAAGGAACTCCGGGAACCAAGCTGTCCACGGTGCATCCGCTTTGGCTGGCGTCCCCGGAAGCTTTTCGACCTTTCTGTCTCGACCTCCAGCCTAACTGCGGTCGAACGTGAAGTAGCTCGGGATGTGGCAATCCGCTGCAGGACAGCCAATGAATTGGGAATCCTCGCATTTTGACAACAATGTCCTGTCGGTAACGAAAATTGAAAGCACGCCGCTGGTCAATCGGCCTAATCTGGTCAGAGATTAGGGTGGGCTAAATTGCCTTGGAGGCGCCGAAATGCAGCGGGCAAAACGAATCCTGGTGACAGGAGGCGCGGGTTTTCTGGGATCGTTCTTGTGTGAGCGGCTGCTTGGCGAAGGCCACGAGGTTGCATGCGTGGACAATTTCTTCACCGGAAGCCGAAGAAATGTCTCGAATTTGCTCGACAACAGATCCTTCGAGATCATTCGCCACGACGTGACGTTTCCGCTCTATGTGGAAGTTGATGAGATTTACAATCTTGCCTGCCCTGCGAGTCCCGTTCACTACCAGTCCGATCCGGTCCAGACGACCAAGACCAGCGTTCATGGCGCGATCAACATGCTGGGGCTCGCCAAGCGGGTTCGCGCCAAGATCCTTCAGGCGTCCACGTCGGAAGTTTACGGCGACCCCGAAATTCACCCGCAGACCGAGGATTATTGGGGCAGGGTAAACCCGATTGGACCGCGTGCTTGCTACGATGAAGGCAAGCGATGTGCCGAAACGCTGTTTTTCGACTATTGGCGGCAGCACACGCTGCGAATCAAGGTAGCACGCATATTCAACACATATGGCCCGAGGATGCGTCCGGACGACGGCCGCGTTGTCTCCAATTTCATCGTACAGGCCCTGCAGAACGAGCCGATAACGGTGTACGGCACCGGCCAGCAGACCCGCTCATTTTGCTATGTCGACGACCTCATCGACGGTCTGGTTCGAATGATGCAAACGGATGACGATGTTACCGGTCCGATCAATCTCGGCAATCCGGTCGAATTCACGATGCTCGAACTCGCCAACCTTGTGATCGAACTCACGGGAAGCCGGTCGACCATCAGATTTTTGCCTTTGCCCATCGACGACCCAAGCCAGCGCCAGCCCGATATCGGAAGTGCCCTGCGTGAGCTCGATTGGAAGCCAAGAACGACGTTGCGCGACGGCCTTGTCAAGACCATTGCCTATTTCGAGGGCTTGGTTTCGTCGGGGTATCTACGGCCCGCCGCTGCCGAATGAAGACAGTCCTGGTCACCGGTGGGGCCGGCTACATCGGATCACACTGTTGCAAGGCCTTCGCCGAATCGGGTTGGTCGGTCGTCACGTATGACAATCTCTCGCGCGGTTGGCGCGACGCGGTCAAATGGGGGCCGATTGTCGAGGGCGACATTTCCGACGCCGAGGCCGTGTCGGCGGCTTTACGCCAATATCGGCCTGATGTGGTGGCGCATTTTGCCGCCTATGCCTATGTGGGCGAATCTGTCGAACATCCGGGACTCTACTACCGAAACAACAGTTTCGGGTCGCTGGTGTTGCTCGAGGAAATGTTGAAGGCCGGCGTCGGCAGGCTGATCTTTTCCAGCACATGTGCGTCGTATGGCGTTCCGGTTCGCTCTCCGATTGACGAAACTCATCCACAGTCGCCCATCAATCCCTATGGATGGTCGAAATTAATCATAGAACGGATGGTGGATAATCTCTCCTATGCCCATGGCCTCGACGCGGTCGTGCTCCGTTATTTCAACGCAGCCGGATGCGATCCCGACGGCGAAATCGGTGAATGGCATGAACCGGAAACACACGTCATACCGCTGGCTATCGAGGCGGCGGTCAAGCGGGACCGGATTTTTACCGTCAACGGCATCGACTTCGATACCCGCGATGGCACCGCGGTGCGGGACTATGTCCATGTCACCGATCTCGCCCGGGCTCACGTCCTGGCAGGTGAGAAACTGCTCCGCGACAAGGGTGTTCACGTCTACAATCTCGGGACTGGAACTGGCACGACGGTGAAGGAGCTGGTCGATGCGGTGAGCCGGGCTTCGGGATCGCGCCTTCCTGTGGTTTACGGTCGGCGCAGGGCAGGTGACCCGCCAGCGCTCGTAGCCGCGGCCGGCAAAGCGGAGCGGGAACTCGGCTGGGTGTGCGAGCAATCCGGAATAGACAGGATCGTCGAGACGGCGCTGGCTTGGTATCGTGGCCGATTGTGACAGGCGCGCCACCTGCTGGCCTGCTCTGTCCGTTGTCGAGAGAGCAGCGACGGCCCGGCCGACGAGGTCTCGATTCACTGCCCGCGCCGGATCAAGTCGATGCAGAGGCTCCGCGTCTGCACACGGCATTGGGGGCAATTGAAGACATAGAGTAGGGTCACCGTGCTTTATCCTCAGAATCGGAAGCACATACGATTTCATGCTGGCGACGTTGGTATTGAGGAACAACGACGGAGGCAGGTCCTTGGCTCTTGATCATGCCGTTCTCTATCCAAATAACATTGGCGGCGTCACGCGCGCTTTCTATCCGATGCGTGATCAGCAGAATTGTCCTTTTGCCAAGCTGCCTGTCAATCGCGCGCCGTACCTGATCCTCGAGCGCGGTGTCGAGTGCGTTCATGGCCTCATCCAGGATCAGAAAGTCCGGATTGCGCAATACAGCTCGTGCGAGGCCAATGCGCTGCCGCTGGCCGCCGGAAAATCGCAGCCCCTCCTGCCCGATCCAGGTATCGTAGCGATCGGGAAGATCCTCGACAAACGACGCGACGCCGGCACTGCGGGCAGCGACAATAATCTCTTCTTCGGTCGCATCGGCTTTGGCCATTCGGATGTTCTCAGTCACCGTGCCCTCGACGAGGTCGACGTCCTGGCCCGTTACGGCGATCTTGGACAGCCAGTCGTCCCGCCTGATGTCTTGCAGCCGGGCACCGCCAATCCTGATGTCGCCAGAAGTCGGTTCGTATAGCCGTAGGAGGAGGTTCACGATCGTCGTCTTGCCAGCGCCACTTGCGCCGATCAGCGCCGTGGTTTCTCCGGCTGTAATCTCGAACGACAGGTCAGTGAGCACCGGCGCATTTTGATCATACCCAAAGCTCACGTGCTCGAAGACGATACTCGCGTTCAAAGGTCCGAGTGCTATGGTGCCCTGCGATGGATATTCCTTGTCCTCGGACTGGACCATCTCCAGGACTGAGCGCAGTTGCGGCTGTATCTGCGCCAGAAACAGCAGATTGCCCTCGAACTCCTGCGTATGCGGCTGCAGCCGATATAGCAGGGCCACGGCGGCCAGCGTCACCTCGAAGCTGATATGCCACCACCCGGAGACCAGCACGATGGAGCCCAACATTCCCAGGTAGCCGATTTCGGTCATTGGGCCGATCCACGACGAAAGGCGAATCATGGACAGCGATGCGTCACGCGCGGCCGCCGACGATTGCGCGAAGCGACGCTGATGAAGCGCCTCCTGTCCATAGGCGCGGATGGTGCGCAACGCCTGGAGCGTCATGAGCATGTGCTCGCCGAGCGACTGATGGATCTTCTTCACCCGGTGTCCCAGGTCCCGCGCCGGTCGCGAAAAGATGCGCAAGATCGCCGAGATCGCCATCGAGCCAAGGGCTGCGATCAGCAAGATCTTCCAGGAGATCGTGAGCAGAAAGACGGCGAACACGAAGATAGAGCAGCTGTTGATGATGAGCCGTGTTACCGCGCCATAGGCTTGCGCAACCAGCCACGATTCGGTCCCGAGCACCTCCATCAGCTGCGATTGCTCGTGCCGCTGGATGTATCCAAAGGAGACCCTGAGATATTGTTCGTGCACGAGGTTGCGCACGCGCTCGCTGATCCGTTCACCGATACTGGAGCTTATCAACGAATACAGCAGAGCCAGTGCTCCACGCGCGAGGATGAGCAGGAGGATCGCGAAGGCGAGCCGGGTAGGACTACCGAACCAGGCTACGGCCATGCCCAGCATTCGACCCTGAAGGCCATTTCCAGCCTCCGTGATCCGGCTGGACACCAGATAGAGGAACAGCAGAATCAGGGTGATGCCGAGCGTCTCGGCCAATGACGACAGAAAGCCTACCGCGAGCAGCGCGGGTGTCGCCCAGCGCGGCTTGCCAACGATGCGAAGCAGGTGCGAAAGATCGCGCAACGAAGCACGGACCGCACCGCGGCGTATGGCCCCGTTCTCGTCGGTCATTTCACTTCCCCAATAGGGAACCGTACGGTCAGCCGCGGCCGGACAGGCAGGCGAGCGCGCACCAACTTCGTCGCGACGCGCTTGGCCAAATGCGCCCCGATCAAGGGCAAATCCACGGCGATTATCCGCATGGCGATAGCGGGATGACGGCGAAGCAGCAACGACAGGATCGGCAGCACATACCTTAGGCGCCTCTGGCGCAACGTCCGCTCCAGGAGCCAGGCCGAATAGAAATGCAGACCTTGGCGCAGCGTGGAAGCCGCATTGGGGTGGCGGGCGAGCATCTCGTCCACCACAAGCATCCAGGAGCGCAGCATTCGTGTCATGTTGCTCGACATATTCCCCGGTAGGTAGCGATACCCGACCAGCGGCTCTTCGACGACTTCGAACTGATATGTTTCCGCGACGCGACAGTAGAAGAGGATGTCCTCACAACCCTGCGCGCCGGCCTCTCGCAGCCGGCCCTCGAAACCTTCTGCGTCGATCAGCGCCTGCCGGCGCACCAAGGCAGCGCTGCCGTTGCCAACAAAATTGCCATGGAACAGACGTTCAAGTACATCGCCCCGCCAGTTTGGGCGATGTTGATCATCCGTTACCGCGCCCTGCGCATCGATGACCAGATACCAGCAGTAGACGAGCCCCACTTTCTCGTCCGCCCGATCGAACACAGCCAGTTGCCGCTCAATCTTCGTCGGCGCCCACAGATCGTCGGCATCGACAAATGCAATCAGATCAGACCGCGCCGCTTGCCAACCCGTATTGCGGGCAGCAGCCACGCCAGCGTTTTCCTGCTCGATCAGCCGCACACGCGGGTCGGCCTCCATGTGATGTCGGGCGATGGTGACAGTCTGGTCGCGCGAGCCATCGTCGACGACAATAATCTCGAGCGCGCGGTGAGACTGCGAGCGGACGCTGCGGAGCGTCTCGTCAATTGTATCTTGGGCATTGTGAGCCGGGATAATGACACTGACGAGTTTGCCGTTCATTCGAGGACGGCCTCCACCATCGCAACAAAGTCGTCGAGCGAGCGATCCCCGCGCACCTCGATGCGGGGAAGGTCGATGGGATCGCAATCGAGGTCCGCCGGCCCGTATCTGCCCCCGAAGCCGATTCGATAGCCGCACTCCTTGGCCAGCCTGCCAAGCCGTCGGTCGGTGACAGAGAAGGGTGCCGCGAACGCCGTGGTTGGCCGACCGGTCCACCGCTCCACGAACATACGCGAGCGCAGCAACTCAGAGGCCAGCTCGGAGCTCGAAAGACCATCGATCGCACGATGCGTTGCCAGATGACTTCCGAAGAACGCGCCTTCGGCGGCAAGGCGTCCCACGGTCCGGGCATCCATGAGTGGTGCCGGCGGACCTCTGTCGGCATCCCACTGCGCGCTCACACCCACTAGATCCGTTACCAGGAACACTTCCGCGGTCAGGTCGTTGGCGCGCAAGGTCGGCCAGGCATGGTCGGCAAAGTTCTGGAATCCGTCATCGAACGTGATGAGCACCGGGCGGCCCACGAAAGGGTGACGGTTGGCGATGAACCATTTCAGCTGCTCTGACATGATCGCGTGGAAGCCGTTGGCGCGCAACCACACCATTTGGCTGTCGAACATAGCGGGTGCAACCCGATAGCGGGCGAGCGCGGCCGGACCTTCATAGGCGACGCCGTGATACATGAGGACAGGGATACGCTCCCGGCGCTCGCTGCGTGCGACGTCGCGGCGCAAGGCCCGCGCCCCGCCCCAGACGATCTTCCGCGCGACCTCCGTCTCGATTGGCGCCTGGATTGGGACCTCATCGATCCTCGCTTCCATCGACACATCCTGCGGCGACAGGCGGCGGAAGCGGTCAATGCGATAGAGCTCGGTTTGGATCGATCGCTCGAGGACAATGCCTTCGGTCGCAGCCAGCGTCTCCGAGATCAGTTTCGCTCCGAATTTGTGGTCCCAATCAAAGCCCGTTCGTTCCATATTGTCACGAAGCACGAATGCATGCGCGGTGACGAAGCTGCCACCGGGGACCAGCGCCTGCACCAGTTTTGTGGCGACGCGCCGCAATTCGGCGAGATCGTCCAGGAAATAGAGCACTTCCGAGCAAACGATCAGATCCATGGCACCCGGCAGGGTATCGGCGGCGAAATCCAGTACGCCGAACTCGACGTTCGGTTGGTCCCTGCACCGCTCACGCGCGCGTTCGACGGCTACGGCAGAGATGTCGGTTGCGGTTAGATGACCCACTCGCCGGGCCAACTGCCGCGTGAAGTGGCCCTCCGCGCAGGCCAGCTCAAGCGCTCGCCCGATGGGACCGGCCGGCAGAATTTCGAGCTGCCGCTCATATTTTTCCTGCTCGTAGGGTGAACTGTAGTTCCAGGGATCTTCGGTCGCAAAATAGCGATCCCAGAACGACTTGCGATCCTTGTCCCGGCCACCGTCCGCCTGCGCACGCCGCGGCGCTGCAAGAGGCTCTTTAGTTTCGGCGCTCGACCGCACCAGACGTTGCGCTTCCGCTGCCAATCCCGCGAGTTTGCCGAAGTGGCTGTCCCGATCAGACCGGCGTCCAGCTATTCGCATCATGGCCTGTGCAGCCAACATATCTGTCTTGCCGGTTCCTGCGTCCTGTTCCAGGGGCAGCGAAGGCGAACGGCTCGCAAGCCGCGCGGCACCCTTCCAGAAGCGGAATGCCATGCGCTTAAATCCGGAGAGATCGCGTGTGACCGCTTGGGCAGGCATTACATTCAGTAGCAGTTCAATCCAGTGACGCTTTGTCACTGTCCCGAGTACGCCGAACTGGACGAGAGCCTCGATCCGGCCATCCACCATCAAATAAGCATAGATTTGATCGATCCCTTCAGGCAGGTCGGTTGAGGTCGGATTTCGGGCATCGACGCGAATCCCGAGCGTCCGCGCCAGTCTGCGTGGAGCGGCGAGATTGTCGAAGTCGAGAAGCATTTGCTCGAGATGATATTGTACGCGACGACCCGCAACCGGATCTCTCCAGATCTTGGCGAGTTCAGCGATCAGATCGGTGAGGGGACCGCCGAACCTTTCCCATCTCGCAGCCAATTGCTGCGGCGCCGCAAAACTCCCTACCATCAGACCGTCGAAGACCACCTTTGCGATTTCACGGGCCCATTCAAATCTGGCCGGGAGCGCGCGCAGCGTCTGCGGCTCGATCGACCCGCCGCCACTGCCGCAATCTGATGCGGCGTTCCACAACACGAACCACGCGAGTGCTTCGGAAGCGGTTCCGCCGTGCGCCGAAATCGCTCCATTGGCGTGAGCGGATGCCGGGTGCTTGACCCTGGGATCGGCGGAAAAGCCGCGAGCGATAACGATTTCCGCGTCTGCCAGCATTTGCGTCGAATTGCGGGTGAGCGAGCCGGGGCTGTTCCGATAGAAAGCGAGCGGCTCGTCCACCATCACCCAGCGTTTGCCTAAACGCGCGACGCGCTGCCACAAATCCCAATCCTCGCAGGTGCGCAACGAAACGTCGAAGCCGCCCAACTCGGTAATTGTCGCGCGATCGATTAGCAACGCGTGAGTGCGGATGGCGCAGCGGCGCGCGAATGTCTCGAAAGGCTGGATTGCGACCTCGGGCGCACTGCTCGGTGGGGTAAGTGCACCATCGGGCATCACCCGGCGAGAACCGCAATAGGCAGCTACTGAATCGGGCGAGGCTTCCAACACGGCCAGCATTTTCGCCAGAAAGCTGGCGTCCACCCAATCGTCCGCGTCCAGGAACATCAGCCAGCGTCCGCGCGCTGAAGAGAGCCCCTGATTGCGCGCGCCGGCGGCGCTATGGGCAGAAGAACTCAGCGTGCGAAATCGGGGATCGCGCTCGACATAACTGGCGATGATTGCGGCGGTGCCGTCACTCGAGCCATCGTCGACGATGATCGCCTCCCAATCAGTGATATCCTGACCGAGGAGACAGTCGAGTGCTTGTGCCAGCGTCAGCTCCGCGTTCCGCGCGGGCACCACGATTGAAACCCAGGGATTGTCCGCCACGTCGCCCTACCTGCGCTTGGTTCGGAGGTAGAACAGGATTCCTGAGGCGTAGCCGGCGATTTCATGCCAAAGGAAACGATCCTCGGCGGTCCTGCGTCCAAACAACCTTCTGCGAACTCTGCCCAGGTACCAAAGCGGCTTCCATTTGAAAGCCTGTCTCAAATTCGCCTTCACGCCAGTCCGTTCATGCTGGACGAGCAACGCGGCCGAGTGACCGCGCATGTAGAAATAGATTTGCCTGGCCAGGCCTTCCATCGTCCGCCTGTGGAAATGGAATGCGACGGAGGTGGGCTGGTACCGGCAATCATATCCGTTGGCGAGAAGCCGATACCAATATTCGGAGTCGCCCGAACATCCAGCCTGGCCGACGTCGAGGCGCTCGTCAAACAGCCCCGCGCGGTCAAACACCTCGCGCCGGAAGGCCATGCTGGCACCGGCACCGATTTTCCAGGCCGGGAACACCTCGTGCTTGCTGGCGGCAAAGTCGGCGGCGCGGAAAAATTGGGGTATGTAGCCTTGCCCGAAGCTCCAGAACGTCTCGAAATAGCGCTGCGCTTCGGTGGCAAGTTCGGCTGGCAGTACAAGGCCAGTCACCGCGCCGATCGAAGGGTTGTCGAATGCTATGATCAGCTGCTCAAGCCATTGCGGATGAAGCAGAACGTCATCGTCAGTGTAGGCAACGATTTCCGAGCATGCACGCTCAGCCCCCCGATTACGGGCAATATCCAATCCGGGTCGATCCTCGCGGACGTATATTGCGCCGGCAGCGACCGCTACCTCGCGCGTTTCGCTGCCTGTCGATGCGTTGTCGACCACGATGATCTCTGCCGGAGGGACACTTTGCTGTGGAAGCGACGAGAGGCAGCGCCGCAACTCGTTCGGCCTGTCGCGCGTGCATATGACCACGCTGGCGCGCGGCAGGTTCAGAACCTGTGGGGTAAGCCTTGGGGCCGCAGCAGCCTTGATCGGGGTAATGCGGCACTCACCGTCGCTCCCTCTGAGCAAATGCCCGACTGGAAGCCCGTCGCGCCACACCACGATCATGCCGGAATCGCAATCCTCGGGTGCGACCTGGGTGTCTAAATCCACGTGACGTATACCTGTGCAGCCATCCGGGCCAAACAGCCTGTAGAGTTCTGCATTCGCCAGATTTGCGCGCCGGTTCGGCGTCAAAGGCATCTTCACCAGCTCATTTCGCTATAGAGGGGTCGAAATTCGCTCTTGTCGTTTCGCATTCGTCGCACGCTCTTTTTGAGCCATCGAGGAACCAGTCGGCCCCTGCAGTATTCTTCCAGCATATTGGGCAGGCGGGAGATCGCAACGCCTGGTTCCATCACAAAGAGTCTCCTCAGCAGCTCGCCTGCAGCGAAAAACCGTCCCTCAATCAAAGCTCTTGTGGCAAGCCAATGGATCATGTCGACCAGATGGGCATCGAAATCGCCCCCGAATGACGGGTATCTTTCACGAAATTCGGCAAGAACGATTTCGCAGGAACGAAGCATCTGCATGACATCGCTCGACATGTTGACGTTCGTCATCCGGTAACCGACAAGATGCTGCGGCACGAGGCGGAACTCATAATTTTCCGCTATTCTGAGGCACAGCAGAAGGTCCTCGCAGCCTTGCGCATTCCTAGCTCGCAAGGACGGATCAAATTGCCCCACTCGCTCGAATGCGGAGCGACGTAAAAGCACCGAACTTCCGTTGCCGACCACGTTTTGTCTGCACATGCGCTGGAGTACCTGACCTTGGGCGTCGGGCTGATGGCGGAGCGAAAATACCCGACCATCCTGGTCGATGTGTGCAAACCAGCAGTAGGCCAATCCCGCCGAAGAGCCGCCTTCGCGCAGGGCGCGCAATTGCAGTTCGATTTTCGATGGGGCCCAAAGATCATCAGCGTCGACAAACGCCAGAAATTCCGCGTCGGTGGAGGCCGCGCCGCGGTTGCGAGCGTGCGCAACGCCACCATTCGACTGTCTTATGAGCCGTACACGTCGATCTTTCTCGGCATAGGCGGCCACGATCGATGCGGACTTGTCCGCGGAACCATCGTCCACCACAATAATATCCAGTGCCTGATAGGTTTGCCGGCAGATGCTGGTCAGGGTGGAGCAAATGGTTTGCTCCGCATTGAACATGGGGACCACGACTCCAACCGTGGTTCTGTCCTGGATCATCAGCGACTTCGTTTTCTCCCCTGGTTGAAAAACGGCTATGCTGTCACGGTGTCAGTACTGATCTTCAATTCGGGGCGAATTCGGGGCAAGATTGCTCGGGTGCGTCCGCCTGCCCAAAAAAGTGCGATCACGACAAGATCACGTCGAACTCAGGAAAGAGGCGCGAGAGCCGTCGCGTCTCGGAACGCCGTTCCTAGTCGCACCTCGTGATAGCACCCGAGTGCGTCAATAACGGTGGCCGAGACGGCATTGAACCTGATTTCTGTGGCAGGCTCCGGTCGACATTGCGTCACGAACAAGAACTTAAAATGCGGCGGGCTTCGTTCGGATGGTTAAGGCCAGGAGCGCCTCCGAAAGTCGTTTCTTCGCCCGCTCGACGCCGTTCTCGTCGATTGCCTCAACGTCGAGGAACAGGTCGAGGCCAGTCGCGTGCTCGCTGATGACCTGAGGGCGCTGGGCGAGTTCACCCAGGAGGCCCTCGACTTCGTAGGGGACGACCTCCCGGCTGATCCCCTTCATGGCAATCGGTGCCAACGGACGTGCTCGGACGAGGTCGCGCACGAGCGCGTAAGTCTCGTAGCTGAGGCAGATGCCGCCGGGCTCGGCAATCGACTGCAGACGGGCCGCCAGGTTCGCTTCGGCTCCGATGATCGTGTAGTCCATCCGATCATCGGAACCGAAGTTCCCAACATTGCAATAGCCCGTGTTGATGCCCATGCGAGCTCGGAAGGGCCGTTCAACTCCGCGATCACGCCACACCCTGTTCAACTGCTCCACCCGACGCTGCATGTCGACAGCCATGCGCAAGCAGGCTCTCGCGTCTTCCTCGACGCCTTGCGTCTCGGGGTCGCCGAAAAACACAAGAAGCGCGTCGCCGATGAACTTGTCGACGGTGCCGCCGTGTCTGAGCGCGATCGTCGACATCTCGGTGAAATACTCGTTGAGGAGAAGCGTCAAGTCCTCGGGCTGGAGCCGTTCCACGATCGCGGTGAAATCCTTGACGTCGGAGAAAAAGATCGTGAGCTTCTTACGCTCGGTCGCGATGGTGACGTCCTTCTGGCCGCTGAAGATGCTTTTGTAGATTTGAGGCGAAAGGTATTTGGCGATCTTCAATGAAATCGCGGCCAGGAAGTCGTTTGCCTCGGAAAGCTCCTTGTTGATCCCCTGGATCAACGCGGACTGCCGACGCTGCAGGAGAATGAACGTCAGGCCCGCCGCCGCCGCGAAGCCGAAATATAGGAGCAGATACTTGAAGGTCAGCACGTTCGCAGCAATAGGCTGATTGACCGATATCTCCTGGATACCTCGAACATCCCCTACCTTCCAGTCGGTCTTGGGGCTGTCCGGGTGTGAGTTATGGCAGGTCACGCAGACTTGTCCCATTATTACAGGGGCCACGGCGCGGACCTGCCGGTCAAACAGTGAACCCGAGACTTCGATGATCGGCTCCTTCGGGTTGGCGCGCAAAGCCAAGATTGCATTCCGCTCGAACGCATCGAGCTGGTGGGGGGCGCGACCTTTGAAAGGCAGATCCGAGACGAACCGATATTTGACGGACCCGTCGTGGGCGCTGATGCGCTTGCCAAGTTCGATCGAGAGGGTCGCCGGAATAGGGATCGCACCCGGCACGTCCCGGTAGTTGTGCGTCGCAGTCACGGCGCCGTGTGCCTGCAGCACGCGTCCCACGACATCGCTGCCGTAGAATCCGCGCATTTCGTCGATGATCCGGCTGATTTCGCTGGCTTGCCTGCGCAGCATGCGTTCCGACAGGTCTCGCAGGTCGAGCCAGGCTGCCACGGGCAGACCGATAAGGCCAATGACCACCGCCGCCACCAGGAGCGGTCCCATGGCGCGCTGCTGACGCGCAATCTGTTCACCCAGTCCAGCCATTGTGCAAGCGCCCGGCCGTCTTAGTATCTGAACTATAGCTCATTCCCGGCACGGTACCAGAGTCAGTGTCCGCTCGATGAAAACGGTATTATGGCGCAACCGCCACGGGATTTGCCGACCTAGCAGACAAACATATCATGCCGGTGAACCGGCATGATCAGGTAAATGGTGGCGGAGGAATATTTCAGCCGGTTGCGTCGGGCGGAAATCGGCCTTGGTCACCATATCGCTGGCGTCTATCTCCTCCGCTACGCTCAGGAAGCGGCATGGCGCGAAGACAAACCGGCGCAACACCAACGGCGAACAAGTCGAGCGTCTTGCCGGAAACGCTTTGAAGCAGAAACCATGAGTCGATTTCACCGGCTATTGGCAACGCCGTCTGGCGGCATAAGGCCAGTTCTGGACTCTCTGCCGCAAAGGAAGCATTCTCCCCAAGGGGAGAAGGCATGGTCCGCCATTATCAGGACACTCGGTACAACCGCGCGCGTTATCGCCGCAGGCGCCATCGTTCGGATGGGACGCCATTGTGGGCGAAGATCGCGACCGGGGGAGCGGTCTTGGCTGGCCTGCTCGCCCTTGAGCTCGCTCCCGCCGCTGTAGGCTGCGGCATCAAGGGCAATATCAGCTACAACACTGGCGAGAAAATCTATCACGTTCCCGGACAGGAATATTATAGGGAGACGCGCATCAATCTTCTTAAAGGCGAACGCTGGTTTTGCTCTGAGGAAGCTGCGCGCAAAGCGGGATGGCGGAAATCTAGGGTTTAGACAAGGGTCCAGCGGCGCGAGCGCCCGTCGTGTAGGGTCACGCTGGCATTGATCTTAAGCGATGCGCTCACCGCACCATACATCAAATGCAATTCTTCTCGCGTAGGCGCTTCAACGCCCTTTGAGCGGAGTAGGACCAACGCTATCTCCTCAGCGCTCATTGGCGCTGTAGCGGTCCTCAGAGCGTCAATGGCGGCCCGGATGATATAGCCGCGCTTGAACAGTGGGTTTGGATCGCCGCTTGACGGACATGGCGCGGGCATTGAAGCCAGGTTCCAACAAATGCAGGACCGCCTCGACATGCTTCATGTCTTCGATGAGCTTCGCGGCCTGCTTCTCGTGGTGCCTGAGCCTTCTGCGGCCGGAGAGCGCGTCGGAAAAGAAAGTGTCCCGCGAAACGTATCCGCGTTTCGGCCGCACTATGAAATGGGACACCGCGGCGGGTGACGCGGTATTTCGCGCTGCCGGCAGCATGACGTGCACCTGAATGGTGCGCCGCTCGCCTACGGTCAGCGCAACCAGAGCGACGACGAGGATTTCGCCGATCCGCATTTCATTGCCGGCGGCAATGGCTGCCACGGCCGCTTAGGCATCATGATGAACTCCAATCCCGTCCCGGATTGTCGCCCCCCAATGACGCCGTCGAGGATGTGACGCCTGAGTGGAGCATTTGTTTTCAGGCGAACGCTCGTGGCAGGCAGTAGCCATCCGGTGTGGATCGTGGCAGAGGCCTTCTCCCATGTTAGACTGCTTGCATGGAGATCGACACCGACAAGATCGACGATGCCGTTATGGGCCTGCTTTGGCTGACGCTGCATGAAGAGAGGCGCGCCTGGAAGGGGTTGGATTGGAATGCTCTGGATCGCCTGCACGAGAAGGGGCTGATCGCGAATCCGGCAAACAAGGCGAACTCAGTGGTTCTGACAGATGAGGGACTGCGGCGTGCGGAGAAGCAATTCCGAGTTCTGTTCACCCGTCCGGCGCCATGAGCCGTGAGCGCTGAACGGGCGCCTGCGAGCTGATTGCGCACATGGCTGAATTTGGACACCGGCGGCGCGCTGACCGCAGGCCGGACGGCCAGCGCTCTCGCCGTGACGGCCAAATTGGTATTCGTCACCTACGCCAGCGGGCGCATCCGGTCTGTTAAGGCGGTGGCAGAGAACACCGCGGCCGCGGCCCTCAATGTCAACGGCATTGGCGCGAAGTCCATCTGCAAAAATGCTTTCTGCCGGCGAATCGGAGCTCCCGGGGTGAGTTGCAGCCAGCAGCGGGTCGGCGCCCGCTGCTGACACATGGGATGTTAGTGGGGCAGATTGCCACTGGCGAGGCCCTATGGCTGCGGATTTCCTGGGGTGGGTTTCTCCAGCACCAGCACATGACTACCAAGAGGCGACGTGTGAGTGCTCTTGACCTGGAAACCCTCGTCAGAGAGCGTTTCGATAAATTCGCCATCCGTTCCAGGCGGAACGCGGGCAACGACGTTCGAGGTGCGCCTCACAATATTGGAAAGCACCCTTCGCGCCTTGCCTGGGCCGATGTTGCGCTGCATGTGCTGATAGACGGCCAGCAGCAGGACGATATCATATTTCGGTAGAAGAATATTGCCGAGGCGCCGGCTGCCAAGATTCAGGCGATCGAACCGGGCATGCACCGGGGAGCCGCTCAATAACATTTTTGCAGTCTCGATATGCGGCTTGGCAATGTCGATCCCATGGATCGAACTGGGTTTCAGCTTGGATATCTCATAGGCGACAACACCCATATTGCAGCCAACATCGAGAATGGATTTTCCGGCGTAGTCGACCTTTGCGGAGAATAGTCCGTCCAGTCTGTCGTCCCACGTTCCGGCAAAACCCCTTTTGAATCTTGACCACCACAAATCATCAGCTCCTTCGAGAAGAGCCCCCTTGCGCGCCTCCTAGCACGAGAGAATTAACGGTCGATACCCATTCAACTGGAATTGATAACATTGACGAACCAAGGCAGGGACGTGTGCGGCCGCGTCACAACCCCATCACCTTGAGTGCCGCGGGGACCGCATAGCGGCTGCCGTCATAGCGCAGCCGGTAGGTACGCTTCACAGCCTTGCCGGGATGGGACTGGCATTCGCCATTCTGGTCGGGGAAGGGATTGTCGGTATTCGTCCGCTCAACCGCGGTGATATCGTGATAGCCATGATGGCTCGCCGGGCTTATCGCCAGGCTGACCTGGCTGGAATGAAAGGATCCGGCGCAACTGCCATCGCTGTCGCCGCCAGAGCCGGCCACCACGAGGCCGTCGAGCACCACCTTGAGTTCACCGCGCACGAGAGCGTAAAGCCGCAGGTCGGTTTCAGTGAAGGGGGCGGTCAGCGAATGGTGCGCCATTTCGATGCGCAGGCCGAATGCGCTGACATCGGGGGCCAGTGCATAACGGCCGGTGTCGAATTCCACCTTTTCAATGACAATCATGTCATCGGTCATCAGACCGGGTTGGAGCAGGCGCTGGCGCACCCGCAGGCTCTTCCTGTCGATGACCAGAAGCTCGATATCGCCGACATGCAGGTGGTCGGCGCTAGCGGTGTCGATCAGCGGCACTGCGACCAGTAGCAGGTCGTCATGGGCTGGCCAGGTCCTGCAGGCCAGTCCGAATGGCGCATCGCTCTGCGGGAGCGTTGAGACGATGCTGGTATGGGGTTCAAGCGTGAACGAGGTGCCGCCGGCGCTCTTTCGGGCCTTGGGATAGGCCTGCTGCACCAGCGCGGCGGCATCGGCGCAATCGCCCGCCGCAGCCCGGGCGGGCGACAGGCTGGCGGCGGCGAGCCCTAGGAAGAGGAAGAGGGTACGCGACAGCATTCGCATGGGATTCTCACGTCGCAGCGCCGAATGCCGGCAGGCATGTCTACGCGACATTGCTGGCGGCGCACAGGGGCTAAAGGAAGCCGCGGCTAACGCCACGGCGATGACATGCTGAGAGAGTTCGTTTGAAACTTCAAGATCCGGCCCTAACTGCCAAAATTCTGACGGCTAAGTGCCATACGATGGCCGGCCTAGCGCAGACCCGATCTTCCGCGGATCGAGAGGTGTCTCTTGGGAGTCCCGGATCAAGCTCTGTACCGCCGTGAACCGTTATCGGATCGGCCCACCCTTCAAGCCGGACCGGCGCGTCTTGCTCAAAAAAGAAGTGTAGCGTCGGCAGCTTTCAAGAAGGCAAAGGCGCTCGCTTCCTCTCGAAGATGTAGGAGCTCGGTCTCCACACCCTTCGACCGAATCCCGTTAACGGGCCAGTGCGCGGGCGCGGGCTGAAAAAATGGGGTGCAGTGAGGGTTCGCAGCGACTGCGCGGCGCATAAAGGCCGGCATACTGGCGACCCTAAAGCGCCTTGGAAAAGCAGCACTGCCTCGGCGCGACCCCGGTTTGATCTGTCGTTGTGGCTGAGCTGGTTGGCTCGTAGGTTTCGCGCGGCCGACCGAGCGGAGCCACCACCGCGATGACGAGGATTCGCCAATCTGCATTTCATCCCCAGCGGGAAGGCCACCATCCGCGCTTGGGCACCCTGCTGGACCCGCTCCCCGGGTCATCGCCCGCGCTATTGACCAGCCGCATCAAACGCATCCCGCCGCTGAATAGCTGGTAATGGCGATGATCAGCTTTTTTGCTGGCCAGCCCAATTACCGGATCCCAATCCCGAATTCAAAAGGCGATCTTCACACCCAGCTTGCCGCTGACGGTTGAACTGTCTTGAGACCACTTACCGCGAATTTCGCTGCTGAGCATTATCGATTGAGACATTTTCAGGTTGAAGCCGGACGACAGTGCAGCCGAAAAGTCCGCGTCGTCAAAGTCACTCTGTCTACCGTCGGCGCTTGCCGTGTTGGAATAGCCGAAGCGCTGCTGGATATCCAATCGCGCATAGGGGCTGATCACCATGCCATTGCCGAGCAGAAAATCACCGTAAACTCCAGGTTCGAATTTGACTGCGCCAAACGACAACCGGCTCTTTCCATAGACAGTGTCAAAGCTGTCTGTGTATCCATCGCCGGTAAAGATGACGCCCAACAATCCGCCACGGATGTCGAGTCGCACCCGATCGGTCAGGTTGAAGATGCGACCAATTGAGCCTGTTAGTGCATAACCCTGTGTGTCGTAGCTGCCGAAAGTGCGTCCCCCCCTTTCGATGTCGGTGTTCCCAAGGAAGGCAGATGCTGCCACGAGCGCATAGCTCGTGCCGCGTCGAATGAGCCCGTAGCCGCCGAACATCCCACTTCTGTTGGTTGCTTCACCCTCCCCGATGAACCCGAACGCATCGGAATCGACTTTGGCCGAGGCATACCCGGCGAACAGGCCGAGGTTCAGTCCATGCTCGCTGCCGAATCCAAAATGCTTTGCGGCATTGAAGTCGACGCTGATGGCAGCGGAGAATTCATCGACGCGGAAGCTCGGCCCATCGAGCACGCCCAAGCTATTCGAAATCGAGAAGCCGTCATGTTCCGTGCGAGCCAACTGACCGGAAGCGAAAACACCGAACGGCGTAGACTGGGCGAGCGGAACCCCGTTCGCGAGGCCGACGTCCGCTTCGACCACGCTGTCAACTACATCACCAAGCGCCCGCAAAGACGTGTCGACAATTACGCTGTTGGTCGCACCTCCAAGATAGCAGTTCGTGTCCAGAAAGACGCCTTCACTGTCGATAATGCAGGCGCTTGCTTGAGAAGGCAGTAAGATCAATGCAGCGGCAAACGAGAACATGCCCGCTGCGCACAAGCGCCGAGCGAAGCTTTCCTTCATTGTCCTTTCCCCTCTTAACTACAAAGCCAATGTAATAAGGGATGCGATACGCAGAAGAGTCTCAATGCAATATCTGGCTGTGGCAGCGTGGGTGCAACATATTGCACCGGCGCTGCCAAGAGTGTAGCAGGTTCTCGCCGCGTGGGATATGGGTTTCGTACATTGCTCGATTTCTGCTTGCTAGAACCTGCGGCGGAGCTTGCCGACCGGATTGTCGATTGCACGCGCCAGCGCTACTCTCTCGGATGAGCACTGCGTCAAGAAAGCGGGCTAGCACCACCCTTGCGCTTTCTTTGAGGTGATTTCTGGTGTAAAAAAGCCGCTGCACTCCGAGACATAAGTTTCACGCGCAAGAGTAGCGTGAGCCGGTTCGACACTTCGACGACTCTGAGATTGTCGCATGCTGAAACGAGCCTGTTACAGGACCCACAGCCCCTTCCTGCGCATCATAATGGTTCTGCTGGTGGCACTGGTTGGATCGGTACGCGCTCAAGCGGCGGTCGAAGATGAACCAACGGAACAACCAAGCAAGCGGCTCGCCATTGTCATCGGCAACTCCGACTACCAAAGCGTTCGTCTCCCACACTTGCCCAATGCGGTGAACGACGCCACAAGGCTTTCCGAAAGCCTGAGAAGGCTGAATTTTGATGTGCTGCTGGGAGTGGATCTCTCCCTTGCCGGTTTCGGCGAACTCTTTCGCCATGCCGATGGCAAGCTTGTGGGCGCTAGCGCGGTACTGATCTTCTACGCCGGCCATGGCCTGCAGCTTCAGGGCGAAAATTACCTGCTGCCGGTCGACACGCCCGATCCTGAAACCATCGGGGAACTGACTGCGAAAGCAATCAAGCTTAACGACCTGATCGCACGATTCTCAAGTCGGGAACGGCAGACCTTCATTTTCCTCGACGCGTGCCGAAACAACCCGATGGGCAAAGGCCCAAGCGTAATGAATGGGCTCGCGCAGGTCGAAGTGGGCGAAAACACGTTTGTTGCCTTTGCAACCCAGCCAGGCAACATCACGGCGGACGGCTCGGGAGACAACAGCCCGTTCACTACAGCCCTGGTGAAGAATGTCGAGATCCCAGGGCTCAGCATTTCGGACATGATGATCCGCGTGCGCAACGAGACTGAAGCACTCACTGCCGGTCGTCAGGTCCCGTGGGATCAGTCCAATCTTCGCGAGCAGTTTTACTTCACCGAGCAGCAAGTGCTCGACCCGGCTCAGTTGAGCGCCAGCCTATCGCGTATCCTGTCGGATCCTGTCGCGAAGCAAAGACTGCAGGTAGAACTTGCTTCCAACGACTTGCAGACTGCGGTGATTATCGTGGGACAGACTTTACGATCGCTGGACGCCTCGGCGCCATCCGGCGCTTCAGCCGATGCGGTCGGTACGGAGACTGCCAGCCTCGAAGGGGCCCGGAAAAGTGTGATCTCCGGTCTTGAAACATTGATCGTTGGCACGCAGGCTGGTGCAACGAAGCCTGAAAAGAAAGCCGAGCTCGTACGCAGTGTCCAGACAGAATTGCGCCGCCTGGGTTGTTATCGCATGACGGTTGACGGAGATTGGGGCAAGGGCTCGCTCCATGCTCTCAGCACGTATTACAAGAACATCAAGCGGACACCGTCGGCCACCGAGCCGACCGTTGAACTTCTGGGGGAGCTCTTTTTGCACTCCGGCCGCATCTGCAAAGACCCCGTGACCGTACTGCAGAGGCCAAGGCGAGCAAGTGTCGCCTCAGACGTCGCCCCCGTGCGGAAAAAGGGTGCTCCCAGCCGAAAAAATGCCAGAAACTCGCAGCCGCAATCCTCGCCTCCCGCAGCGGCTCCTCCCGATATCAGTGGCGGAATTGGGATTGGCGGCGTTTTCTAGAGAAGCCATTGTTCCACGCGTACCCTTCCTGGCACGCGACCACAGCATGGCGTGGTTTAGGCCCGCCTGCCGCAGCTAAAGCAACCTGGCTCGTACCGATCGCTGTTCCGGCGATCCGTTCGGCGTATATGAACGATTGTCTGGTGAGGTGCGCAGAAGGTTGGATACGAGTTCCTCTCCCTCCGCGATCGTGTCCCGCGGCGTGGTGTAGCTGACGACATTGGTCGCCGTGCTCTCCGGCATGGGCCGGGCTGATCAGCGCGCCACGGCTGGCAGGCTGATCAGGGGATCATCGCTCATCTGGCTGATCGTTTCCAGAGTCATATATCTGGCCCGCTGCACTGCCCATTCATCGTTCTGTTCGAGCAGGATTGCGCCCACGAGGCGCACGATCGCGTCGTCGTTCGGGAAGATTCCGACGACCTCGGTGCGCCGCTTGATCTCGCCGTTGAGGCGCTCGATGGGATTCGTCGAGTGCAGCTTGGCACGGTGCTCCTTCGGGAAGGTCATGTAGGCAAGTACGTCCGGCTCGGCGTCGTCCATGATTGTCGCCAGCTTCGGCACCTTCGGCCGGATCTGGTCGGCGACGGCGCGCCATTGTACGGACGCGGCCTCGGGCGTTTCCTGGGCGAAGGCGGTGGCGATGAAGGCTGAGACGACCCGGCGCCCGCTCTTGCCGGCATGGGCCAGCACGTTCCTCATGAAGTGGACGCGGCACCTCTGCCATGTCGCGCACAGCACCTTGGTGACGGCCGCCTTGATCCCTTCGTGGGCATCGGAGACGACGAGCTTGACGCCGCGCAGGCCGCGACGTGTCAGCTTGCGCAGGAACTCCGTCCAGATCGGCTCGGCCTCCGACGTGCCAATCTCCATGCCCAGCACCTCGCGCCGGCCGGCCGCGTTGACGCCGACGGCGATGATGACAGCGACCGAGACGATCCGCCCACCGCGGCGGACCTTCAGGTAGGTGGCGTCGATCCACAGGTATGGCCAGTCGCCCTCGATCGGCCGCTCAAGGAAGGCCTTGACCTTGCCGTCGATCTCCTCGCACGGCCGAGAGACCTGGCTCTTCGAGATGCCGCTCATGCCCATGGCCTTGACCAGGTCGTCGACCGAGCGGGTCGAGATGCCCTGGACGTAGGCCTCCTGGATGACGGCGGTCAGCGCCTTCTCGGCCATGCGGCGCGGTTCGAGGAAACCGGGGAAGTAGGAACCCTTCCTGAGCTTCAGGATGCGTAGCTCGACCGTGCCGGCCCGCGTCTCCCAGTCGCGCTCGCGATAGCCGTTGCGCTGGGCGAGCCGCAGCGGATTCTTCTCGCCATAGGCGGCGCCGGTTGCCGCGCCCACCTCCATTTCCATCAGCCGCTCGGCGGCAAAGCCGATCATCTCGCGCAAGAGATCGGCATCCGGGGTCTTCTCCACGAGCGTGCGCAGGTTCATCATGTCGTCGGTTATCGGTGGTCCTTCCGAAATGGGTTGGCGTCAACAACCAAACCCTACCGGAAAGCGCCGATGACCACCGCAAAGCCGCTCGCTCGCTACAGCGCTATCAAGGGCGCGCTCGCGAACGGCTTCGCTACCGCCGAGCTACACCACCTGTGGGGACACGACCCCCTCCGCCATACACTCGGACCCAACAATCTTGCCTCGTCTCGATGGTGGAAAACCGCGCAGAGCCGCCGGGCTTTTCAATTCGAGCTGCCGGGACAATCGTGAAAATGTCGCTTCGCTGGGCAACGGCAAGAGTTTGCTTACGACGGCCGCCGCAGTGCTCAATCCGGTCGACTGTCTAGCGGCCATGTGGTCTGGCGCGGCCGCGGGTCCAGCTCTGTGTCGCCGTGAGCTGTTTCGTGACCCGGATTTGATCCGTAGCGTGGTTGAACTGGCAGGCTCGTAAGTCTCGCGTGGCCGACCGAGCAGAGCGCCAGGGTCGGAAGAGCACGCCTGGAGGTGTGACAGACGTTGCAGACACTCGGTCCCTCATGTAATTTAGCATTCAATCAAGTGAGGAATATGCCCGCTGTCGCGACGGCTTTTCTCTCTTTTTGTCTCGGCAGATTGCATGCTCTCTGACGGACCTTGCTGGCACATGCCGTGTTCTTGTGGGCGAGGCAATAGCGTTCAAGGGATTTGCCATGCTCCGACTTTGCGGAATCATCGCAGCCTTCCTCCTCGCGAGCTTCACGACCTTTGAGGCTTGCGCTGACCGAAGGGTCGCCTTTGTCATCGGCAACTCGGAGTACCGACAATTCCCCGCACTCAAAAACCCGGCCAAGGATGCCGAGGACGTGTCCAAAACGTTCCGACTGGCAGGATTCGACGTCTTTGTCGCAAGCGATCTGACGAAGCTGCAATTCGAGGAGCAGTTCCGCAACTATCTTGCCGCCGCAGACGGCTCAGAACTGGCCGTCGTCTACTACTCCGGCCACGGTTTCCAGATCGGCGGCGAAAATTTTCTGATCCCGGTGGATGCCTCCTTGAAGGAGGCGGCGGACATCGAAGTCCAGGCCATCAAGCTCAACGATGTGCTGGAACAGTTACGCTCGAAATCAAAGATCCAGGTGATCATACTCGACGCCTGCCGCAACAATCCGTTTCCGCGCAAGAATTACTGGCTGAGAGACCAGCTCATTACTGCCGGCAATACCGGGCTCGCGCAGGTGAGGAGCTCGCTGAACACCTTGATTGCTTTCGCCACCGAACCCGGCGCGGCGGCTTATGACGGCGCCGGCGAACTCAGCCCGTTTTCGGCTGCGTTTTCCCGTCGCGCGCTGGCCCCGAACCAGGAGATCCGCACCGTGATGGCGGCGGTGCGCCGCGATGTGGTCGAGGCCACAAACGGCCTCCAGGTTCCCTGGGAGAACTCATCGCTGATCGACGAAGTCGTCCTGATGCGCCGCAGCAATCGACCCTCGCTGCCGCCGGTGCTGGAGAAGGTCGTGCTGTCGGGGGTCGGACCCGTCGATTTGGGTCTGCCTGAACCGGTCGATGTCGATGGTGGCACGATTACCCTGAGCATCGAAAGACCGCCCACCCTGGGGCGTTTGATGCTGGACGGCAAGCCTGTCGAGTTGGGCGTGCCGATCCAAGGCAAGGATCTGCCGCGTCTGCAGATGGATGTTCCCAAGGGAGTCGCCCCGCAGGAAGAGGTCGACATGCTGGCCTATGCGACGCATGACGACTGGGGTGGCCAGACCCAAGGCATCGTCGTGTTCCGGGTCAAGAGCGGCGAAGGCGCGCAAGGCGAACAGATCGTGGCTTCGCTCGAGGCCGAGCAGAAGCAGCAGGTGCTGGAGCGTGGCATTCATATCACCGGCGCGGCCGAGGCGATCGGCAACCGCGACATCGAAGTTCCCGTGGGCGTGGGTCCAATTGCGCTGAACCTGGATTTCCCGACCGATGATCCCGCCGTCAGCCTGAAAGTATCGAGTTATCCGGCAACGGGAACGCTCTCGCTGCCCGATCGAACGCTGTCGCCGCAGTCCAGCCTGATGGCCGGGGAGGTCGACCGGCTGCGCTATGAACCGCAGATCGGCGCGCAAGCCAAGGTCGAGGTCGGTTTCGAAATCCGGGCGGACAGCAGCTCATCAAAGCCGGCCACGATGAAACTGTCGCCGACGATCGATCCGTGCGACACGGCTGCCGGCGAACCTCTCGATCTGCAAGGCGTCACCCCCGGCCTGCTGCCGAACGAAATTGGCGCTAGCGCGGTGGATCTTTGCGAGGCCGCGGCGAAGGCTTATCCGGAAGTCCCGCGCTTCCGCTATGAACTGGGGCGGGCGCTGCTTGCGGCAGGCAAGGTCGAACAAGCCAAGACAGCCATCGAGGAGGCGGCCAGGAAGGGACATGTACGCGCGGTGTTCGAACTCGGCTACATGTATGCGACCGGAACCGGCGTGGCCCTGGACCGCACCCAGGCCAATGCCCTTTACGCGGCGGCCGCCGACAAAGGCGATCCCTACGGGATGACGTCGTGGGGTCGCGCGTTGTTCAATGGCTACGGCGTCAAGCCCGACACCAGCAAGGGTTTGGACCTGCTGCTCAAGGCGGCCGCTATGGGGCACACCTATGCAATGAACGATCTGGCCGCGATCTTCACCGAGGGCCGCAACGGCGTAACCGCTGACCCGGCCCGCGCTGTTGCCTTCCTGCAAGCCGGTGTCCAGCGGCAGGACATGTATTCCATGAACCTGCTCGGGCGCAATTACTTGTCCGGGCAGGGCGTTGAGAAGGATCCCAAAACGGCACTAGCGCTATTTCAGCAGGCAATCGATCTCGGCCAGCCCTATGCGCCTGGCAGCCTCGCACGCATGTATCGGGACGGTGTCGGTGTGGAACGGAGCCTCGCAGAAGCGCAAAGATTGTTCGAAATTGGGATCGCGCGGGGTGATCCGTTCGCAGCTTACGATCGCGCGGCCCTCGAGATGCAAAAGGGCGACAAGACCGACCAGGCCCTTGCCGTGCGCTTCCTTGCGCTTGCGGCCGCACTTGACGTGCGCAAAGAACTGCCGGACGCCCAGAGGACGCTTGCGAAGTTCGGACCGAAGCCAAAAACAGCGGCGTTGAAGCAATTGCGACAGGAAATGAAATCGAGGCTTCCTGGCTCCGGTTCACAAGACACCCAACTGGTTAACGCGGCCAGACGAGTCTGGGAAGAAGCCAATCCGCGTCGGGACTTGTTTTGACCAAGGAGGAGACAATGGCGGGCGGAGTCTTGAAACAAGCAATACTTGGAACAGCGTTATCCGGCTTCTTGGCGGGGCTTATGGGCTGCACTTCCCTGGTTCCGAAACTTGAACCGACGCCACTGGTCGAAACGCCCCAGCCGAAGATCCTTCGCCGGGTTCCTTCGCCGAAGGTCGTCGAGCCCGTTCGCAAACAAAAAACTGCGAAGAAAGTGATTATACCGGTTGAGGACGAGCCTGTTCCCGCGCCTGTCATTCCGTCTGGGGGCGGTGGCGGACGCGGCGGTGGAAGCGGGGGCGGCGGCTGGGGAGGATGATCAGGTCAGATTGAAAAAGGATTGCACGAGCCCAGCGTCCGATGGCGCTATCTGATCCTACCAGACTTGCCAGTCGTCATCGACACCCCCGCCGACACAAAGAAAGCAGGGAGAACCGGCCTTTGACGGAAATGGGTGAAGTCGTCCACAGGCCTCGGTCAGCTAGGCGGGATGATTTAATAGCTGGCCGCACCACGCCTTCCGGGGCGGGGCTGGCCGCTACCTTTGAACCATGAGACCTGACTGCCTTCAGCTGCGCTCGTCAGCACGCGCATTTCGAATAATCCGGCACAGCATGCTCGACATCACCGCGCTCTACACCACGGTCTCGACCCGGACGATACACGCGGTCGGGGAGGGCTTCACAGGTCTATCGTGGAGGCTCTGGAGTGACCAGACAGGGCAGCTTGCGGCATGAGCAGGGCAGCCTTTTCGGAGTTTCAGACAACCTCGAGCGCAATGAACGAGGTCCGTTCGTTCGAACGATGACAACTAAGGAAATAGGAAACAGCCTTTGCGCGCAATTCCGTGCTTTGGCGTTGCCGAGGGTGCTTCACTAGCATTGATCT